>JAGACT010000179.1 GCA_017613995.1 Eubacteriaceae bacterium | reverse complement strand
GAACGGCATCATGGTAGGCCCTGGCAGAGGATCCGCGGCAGGATCCATCGTGGCCTACTCGCTTAAGATAACCGACATCGACCCCATAAGATACAGCCTGATCTTCGAGAGATTCCTGAATCCCGAGAGGGTCAGCATGCCCGATATAGACGTAGACTTCTGCTACGAGAGGCGCGGCGAGGTCATCGATTACGTCACCCGCAAGTACGGATCGGACAGGGTATCACAAATCATCACCTTCGGCACCATGAAGGCCAAGATGGCGGTGAGGGACGTGGCCAGGGTGCTGGGCTCCACCTACGCCAAGGCCGACCAGATCGCAAAAGCCATCCCCTTCGAGCTGGACATGACGCTTAAGAAGGCCCTGGACATGCCGGGCTCGGAACTTAAACCGCTTTACGACTCGGATGACGAGACCAGGCGGATAGTCGACATGGCCATGGCACTGGAGGGAATGCCCAGGCACGCCTCCACTCACGCTGCAGGCGTGGTTATATCCAGGCTTCCCATCGACGAGTACGTGCCGCTGTACCTCTCCGACAAGGGACCGGCCACCCAGTTCACCATGACCACAATCGAGGAGCTGGGGCTGCTTAAGATGGACTTTCTGGGACTCCGTAACCTGACGGTCATCAGAGACGCCCTGGAACTGATCAAAAAAGACCACGGCACAGACATAGATTTCTCCAAGATGGGCTACGACGACCCCGAAGTCTACGAGATGATAGCTCAGGGCAACACCTCGGGTGTTTTCCAGCTGGAATCCAGCGGCATGACTCAGTTCATGAAGAACCTGAGGCCAACCTGCTTCGAGGATATCGTGGCAGGCATCTCCCTGTACAGACCGGGTCCCATGGACTCCATACCGAAATACATAGAGAACAAAAAACACCCGGAGAAGATCAACTACGTCACTCCAAAGCTTGCTCCCATCCTGGACGTCACCTACGGCTGCCTGGTGTACCAGGAGCAGGTAATGCAGATCGTCCGCGACCTGGGCGGATACAGCTACGGCCGATCCGACCTGGTGAGGCGCGCAATGTCCAAGAAGAAGCATGACGTGATGCTCAAGGAGAAGGAGTACTTCATAAACGGAAAGCTGGCCGATGACGGGTCCGTGGAGATCCCCGGCTGTGTGAGAAACGGTATTCCCCGTGAAGCTGCCGAGGTGATCTTCGAAGACATGGTGACCTTCGCGTCCTACGCCTTCAACAAGTCCCACGCAGCCGCCTACGCCGTGCTGGCTTACGAGACCGGCTACCTGAAGCACTATTATCCCACCGAATTCATGGCCGCTCTCATGACATCGGTCATGGGCGATTTCAAGCAGACCGCCCGCTACATCAGGAACTGCCACGACATGGGTATCAAGGTGCTTCCGCCGGACGTCAATCTGTCCCGGGCCAACTTCACCGTCACGGACGGATCCATCAGATTCGGACTCCGGGGCGTGAAGAACGTGGGTGACGGCGTCATCGACGCCATAATCAAGACCCGTGAAGAGAAGGGCCTTCCGAAGGATATCTTCACCTTCATCAGGAACCTGGACATCTCCGAGGTCAACAAGAAGGCCATAGAGTCCCTGATCAAGGCCGGAGCCATGGACTGCTTCTCCGACAACAAGGCCGCCATGCTGGGCATCTACGAGAGCCTCATGGATACCGCCCAGAACGACGCCAAGAAGAACGTCAGAGGACAGCTGTCGCTGTTCGACCTGGCCGGCGGCAGCATGGAGGCTGTGCACACGGAACTTCCCGACATCAAGCCTTTCACCAGGGAAGTCAGCATGTTCATGGAAAAGGAGATGCTGGGAGTTTACCTCTCCGACCATCCCCTGGCCGACTATGAACAGGTCATGAAGAGGATGAGCTCGGTGACTTCCGACGACATGATGCACGCCGAGGAGGAATACCAGCAGGGCAACATAAGCGTCAAGCTCAGGGACGGCATGAGAGTGTCGGTCTGCGGCATAGTCTCGGCCCGAAAGGCCCAGATAACCAAGTCAGGCGGCATGATGGCCTTCCTGACCATGGAGGACCTGTACGGCTCCTACGAAGCGGTGGTCTTCCCCAAGACGTACCAGAACGTGGCGGCTCTGACCGACCCGGACAAGATCATCTGCATCAGAGGCAGGCTGGACTTCAAGGAGGGAGAATCCGCAAAAGTCCTGGCCGAGGAGATCATTCCTCTCAAACCGGACAGCCCGGCCCAGGAACAAAACACCCCCGCACCCGAACCTCCCGGAACCGAATCTTTTGCGCCGGTTCAGGCTGAGCCCGCGCCGAAGGCTAAGATCGAGACAGCCGGCATCATGAAGCTGAGGATCACAGGCGGAATGGATCCCAGGATCGCAACGGAACACATACAGATGGCCCTTTCCAGACACAAGGGCGAGGACTTCTGGAAGATATACATCTACCTTCCGGGAGGAAAGGCGGCGCAGAAGACCATGGGTATCTCGATGTCCAAGTCGCTGGAGAACCAGCTCATAGGTCTTTTGGGCACTGACAACTTTAAGATAGAAGAAACGAGGTAACTTATGAACAAGATTGCTGTACTCACAAGCGGCGGAGATTCTCCGGGCATGAACGCGGCCGTAAGAGCTGTAGTCAGATGCGGTCTGGACCGCGGCATGGAGGTCTACGGGATCGAAAGAGGATACGAAGGCCTGATCGACGGAGACTTCCGGCTGATGGACAGGTATTCCGTGGGAGATATTCTGCACAGAGGCGGCACGGTCTTGAAATCCGCCAGAAGCGCACGCTTCATGGAAGACAAGTGGGTCGATCACGCCGCGGGTATTCTCAAGACATACGGTGTGGAAGGTCTGGTGGTCATCGGAGGCGACGGCACCTTCAGAGGAGGCGTGGACCTGGTGAAGCGCGGCATCACTGTCATGGGAGTCCCGGGCACCATAGACAACGATCTGGGATACACCGACTTCACCATCGGCTTCGATACCGCAGTGGCAACGGTGCTGGACGCAATATCCAAACTGAGGGACACATCCT
>JAGACT010000178.1 GCA_017613995.1 Eubacteriaceae bacterium | reverse complement strand
GTATATCCCGCAAATTCTGTCTGCTCTGCGTAGCGCTGATTTGTCCAAATACAGAGACAGTATGCGTCCGCTGATTGAAAGGGACATGGAAGAAACGGAAAAGATACTGGTCAACTACTCCCTCCTCTAAGGCTTCAGCCGTAGGAGGGAGTTGTTGACCGTAGCTTCCCATAAGGAACAGCCAGTTCTCCGTACCGTTCCCCTCCGTGGCCTTCAGCGTAACGAAGCCCCCGCAGTCCGGCCTGCTCAGGGACAGATATTTTTTTATGGCCGTGGTCTTCCCGCAGCCCATTTCTCCTGTAAGGAATATGTTCTTCATGCTCTTAACGCTCCCGCACATCATTGCGCAGGCCCCTTTGGCCGCTGCCGCTGATATCCTCCACTGACATTATAACACTTTACAGTCTATTGTATCCCCTGTCTGCGCTGCCGCGTATTAAAGCCTTCTGCATTGGCATTCGCATCCCGCGGTGGTAAAATATATACGCTTCCTTTTCGGTAAAAGGACCGCCGCATTACCGTCTGAAAGCCGGATACGGATAACCGCGCCGCTCTTCGGCGGTCCGCGGCCCTCTGAAAAACTTGTAAACGATACGGGTAAAAAATGGATTATGAAGACAGCGCTCTGATACTCAGATATGAGATACATGACCCCTCCGGGGACAGTCCCCGGCGCCAGCTCCTTATTATGAAACGCGCCGCAGGAGTTTTTTTCCGCACGGAAAAGACCGGCTCTGACCCGGAAGACGCACAGCGTTTTCTGGCCCTCGGAGATACGCCGTCGCAGCAGATATGCTCCATCCTGGCGGATGAGAGGCTGTATAAACTGGAGCCCCTCGAAAGACCGAAGGAAAACTGGGGCGGAACGTACGACTATGACTTTTACTTCTCTTCGGGAGATCGCACAGTCTCATACCGCGGCTACGAGCTGGAATACATCCTGGGAAACAGCGAATGTCCGAATGTGAATTATCTTTATGACGTGCTGAAGCGTATCGGCGGGATCCTGATCCCGCTGGGGGTTCCTTCCGGGTGTTTCGAGCCCGCCGCAAAGATATTGCCGGAGCCCGTAAAGTCCTCTCCCGCCGCTGCCGCCTGCTTTGCCGTTTACGACATTCTCGATACGGATCTTCCCATGATGCTCAAAGAAGGAGAGTTCCCCGAACGTCTGGAATACTACGGATTCGAAAGGCTCACCGACGGCAGCTTCGCCCTCAGAGTTCAGACGGGCTGGCCCGGCGGCACGGGTCACTGGGACGGGGCGGGCAGTTCCTTCGTGCTTCCCGGCGAATGGTTCGAGAACAGCTTCGAAGTTTTCCTGGAAAAACTGACCGAACGCTATCCCGCCGAAAAGTACGGCTGCGGGATCAGCGAACTCGCGGATATCGGCGGACTCAGAGAATTTCTCGGATGGAACCGGAACGATCCCGGCCGGACAGCCATAAACAGGTCCGCAGCGGAGAACATACCGAAGTAGAACGATATGCCATATAAAAATACCCGCTTTTTTAAGGCGGGTATTTTCGTTTTAAATACTATTTCAGCTCGGTCCTCATGCGTTTTCTTCTGATGAAGATCATGATCATTGATGCCAGAGCACAGACGATCGCGATCATCCAGAAGACCATACCGCTGCCCGTTCCCGTGGCGGGAACGCTGGGATCGATCACGTAGAACGGAGCGTTCCTGCTTCCGTCGGTGAACGTGACCGTCATGGTGTGCTTTCCTGCACCGAGGGTGGCGAGGTAGGATGCCTTGAGGGTAACGACGGCGCTTCCCGCTTCGACGGTGAAGAACTCTTCGCTCACAGCCTTTCCGTCCACCAGGACGCCGGTTAAGCTATCGAAGGTCTTTTCATCCTCGATGGAGCGCTTGAAGGTATATGTTATGTCTTCGGTGCTTCCCATGATCCACTGCTTCGCGTCCGCCTCGACCAGGATGTAGAAGAATTCCTTCGTGCCGGTCTTCTGGCAGCGCTCGCAGGTGCGGCTCTCCACTCCGTTATGGCTGTCGTCCGCATATTCGGTGCGAAAAGCTGCAGGGCGGGCATTTCGCCCGCCCTGCACAAGATTTTTTGATCCTTCGTAACTGTATCTGACCTACCATTCCAGCCCGTAAATCTGGAACGTGCTGAAATCAACTCCGTAATCTTCATCGGAGTAGTAGTCGATCACCTCGAATTCGGCGTTCTGACCGGGTGCGAGATCCCTCACGGAACCGAGGGTCCCTCCGACTATACTGCCGTCAGCGTCGTAGTATATGACCACCAGCATGACATTATCCATGTATTTCTGGGTGTTGTTGGTGATGTCACCCGTGAAGAAGGGCATGCCGTCCTGCAGCTTCATGAAGGTGTTTCTTATGGCAAGATCCTTCAGATAGACAGGTCCGTTGTCCGCCTGGTACATGAAATCCTTATCTTCGTTGGTGACGGTTATCTCTACCTTGGCGGGAACCGGGCCCGTATACGAGACGTCCTGACCGAAGAAGATGGTATCACCCGCAGCTATGGCTGCGATGGCCAGGGTGTATTCATGAAGGACGTACCCTTTTTCTGCCAGGGCCCTGACAGTGATGACGGGGCGCATCATCGCCAGATCCGGGCTGGGGTTTCTGATGACCACGCCGTAGCTTATCACGGTATTCACTCCCTCGAGGACCGTATAGCCGGAGTCCACTATTTCCGGGGAGCCCTTGTCTTCCAGCGTCCCCGAAACGGAGGGGATGAATCCTTCCGAATAGTCGGTATCCGTCCTTTTGAGTTCCACCGTACTGAGCTCGCCGTTCTGGCTGATCTCGAACGTAAGGGTATCGTTGCTGTAACTGAACTCCTTCGTATCCTTGGTGGATCCCATCATCGCGTTGCCTGTCTTGACCTTGTCATTTTTGGAGACCCATGAGTATTCCTTTGGATTGTCCCTGGGCGGATCATATGTTCCTGCCCAGTACAGGATCTTTTCCCCGTCGAACATCCAGTACACTTCGATCACGCCTTCTTCGATATGGGCGCTCATGTACAGTTCGTTTTGGGGCGATTCTTCCCAGTTCCCTGTAAGATCCAGGGGGCCGCCGCCCGAGCCGCATGACGCTGCAGCGACCAGCATAACGGCAGCGATCAGCACTATAACCGTTTTTTTCATCACAACCTCCTTGAAAATGATAATCAGAAGCCTTTCCCGGCATCTCTGTGCAGACCCCGGTACTGTCCTTTGCGGTCTGAGTTCCGATGCGGGCCCGGGGCTTTCTGCCTTTATTATTATTGTATCACAGACATACCCATGGCGGGGACATTATTTCAGTACCGCGGCGGCCTGTGTATCTCAGCGGTCCGCCGGACAGCCCGTGCATGCTTTGTTTGCCCGCAGTTCTGTTGTATGATAAAACAAAGAAAGCTTTTAGGAGGTCCCGAATGATTTTTGTTTTCGTACTCATGACAGGCATGCTCTACCTGTTCGTGGCAGGCATCGACACCTTCAGGGGAAGGATCGCCATACCGATCGGAATGGAAGCGGCCATTGCCGTGACCGCGCTTCTTATACCCCGTCATTTTACTAACCCCTGGCTCGCTCTTTCGGTCTGGGCGCTTGTAATACTGATCAATACCAAGTGGGTGAAAGAGCGTTTCGGAGATAAAAGCCGGGACAGTTCACCTCGGGAGTAGAAAAGCACCCCGCTGCGTCGGGAGCAGCTGAAACTTCGGGAGGCAGCATCGGAAACAACGGCTGCAGTTTATCGGATCCATCGGAGGATATATCAATGTTTAAGACCGGTTCGGGCTGGAAAGCATGTTTTGACGAAGAGAGCGGGCGTTATTTCGGCGAATACGGCGGAATAATGTCGTATCATCTGTTTGAGATTACAAAGGAGATCTACGAGCAGCTGGCCGAAGGAATGTCCGAGGGAGACGCCGGCAGTATCATGCATGACGGAAGACATCTTTACATGGCGGTGGACGACCGGTGCGGACCTCCCTATACCGTAGTTTTCGATGATGACTACGAAAAGCTCTGTCCCTGGGCGAATGTCATGAAAAGCGGAAAGGTCTGGCCCGATGAGCTGACCGACGCGGCAGTCGAGCTGTTCGCATCCGAAAAGGACAATCGGGAACAGAGACGCAGAAAGCGTGAGGAACGCAGTAAACAGGATCAGTGATCCGCTGTCGCTATGCGGACTGCCACGGCACGGCGGCATGACGGGTGCATCGGGGCTTTACGCAAAAATCCGGTTAGGTCTGGAGGAACACAAGCTATGATCGGTCTTGGAACGATAATAAATACCGCTGCGATCATCGCAGGCGGGCTGGTCGGACG
>JAGACT010000177.1 GCA_017613995.1 Eubacteriaceae bacterium | reverse complement strand
TGGTCCGTATACGACCGGGACCTTGATCCCGATATCGGGGTCAGTTCGGCGGAGGATCTGGCTGCCAGGGACGTCACCGTAACGGAAAAGACGGTGCCCGTTACCGATCCCGGACCCGCCACCGGCCTTCCGGGCAGGATGGCGCTTGCCCTGTTTCTTTCAGCTGCCACCCTTGGGTGTCTCGCAGCCGTCCGCTGCGGACGAAAGCGCAGCATGCTTTAAGGCAAAACAAACGGCTTTATGAGGGCGTTCTGACGGAGCGCCCCCGCCGGACAGTTTTACACCTGATTTGTGATATCACCGTTCGCCGCAGTATCCGGCTGCCCGCCACATACCTGAAGAAGCGTTCCGAAGATCGCTTATTTTTCCCTGCCGGCTGCTTTTGCTGGAAATCCTTAACGGCACGCGGTATAATTGCTCTAGCGGAACACAGTGTGCCGTTTCGTTCGGACGGAGCCGTGCTGAAATGTTCTGCGTTAGCATGCGAGGTTATGTTCATGAAAAAGATCCTGATATTTCTCATCGCCCTGGTGATGGTGCTGCCCGCAGCTCCCTCATCCGCCGCGGCCGCCGACGCCACCGGCATATGGTTCCTCGGAAGCTACCTGCCTCCGGGATACTGCTGCTATGTGGGAGAAAACGGACTGGACTACGTCAGTTCCCCCGATGGCGTTCCGGACGGGGAGGGATATGTGTACTGGGACGCGCAGACTTCCACCGTCACGGTGCACAACATGGTCACTCCTAACTGGATAAATGACGAAAGCCCCCTGTTCGAAGCCAACGGGTCCTTCACTCTGGTGCTGGAAGGGGACAGCCTGGTCGGGGACGGAAACAGCCGTTTCAAGAGTCCGCTGGCTTCCATATCGGGTGGGGGCACGCTGACCGTAAAGGGCGAGGGCAGCCTTACGTTCGTCTGCTGCAATGATATGGATTATGACTACATAATCGGCTGCGGGAATCCCGACGATTACTCTTCGACAGTATATCCATCCCTTTCCATAGAGGGAGGCACCCTGACGATAGACGCCTTAGGCTCATACATTCACTCTGTAATCGAGATCGTGGATTACGAACAGAGCGCAGGTGTATTCAACGTCACTTTGAATGCAACTGATGGCTCCCTTGCCGGCGTCATGAATACGGATCGTTTCAGCATGAGCGGAGGGAACCTCAGGATTGACAGCGGATGCAAAGATCTCAGTCATCCGGCCATCAAATGCTTCGAATCCTTCGGGATGAGCGGCGGGGATATGCAGTTAAAGTCGGCGGGATACGGCATCACCATGTTCTGCGACGCGTCCTTCAGCGGGGGCACCGTGGAAGTAACCGGCAGGGCCACGGCGGGATATGATGATTGTTGGGAATGCGAATGCGCCATATGGATAAGCCGCGGATTCGACCTTACGGTTTCCGGGGGAAGCATCACCATACCGGGCGGGGATTTTGAGTACGGCATCCGCGCGGAATACGATTTTGACCAATGGTCAGTGTCCCCGGCCGGCACGACGTCGGTGAGATTCACAGGGGGCAGCCATGATATAACCGGATACGGCAGCGCTGCGGATATAGACGGGGATGTGACCTTTGAGTCCGGTACGGTCCGCCTCTGCTCGGAAGCGGGACCCGCGATCGTCACGACGAAGGGCATATTCCTGGAAGGCAGCGCTGCCTTTACGGATACGTCGCTGCGAGTCATCGGGGTCGCGGACCTTACCGCTTCCATAGTCCCCGCGGGGAGCGAAGCCATGTGGTCCGTATACGACCGGGAGCTCGATGCGGATATCGGCACATCCGCCGCGGCACAGGCCGCGGTAAGGGAGCTTACCGTAAAGGGCGATACGGTGCCTGAAGGTTCACCGGACAAAAACCCGTCCACCGGAATCCCTTCGGCAGCGCCGCTGTACGTGATGGTACTTACCTGCGCGGCTGCCATATATGCAGCCCGCAGGAGACAGAGACCTGCTGCATGAGAGCCCTGCATCAAAGCGCTTCTTCGGGAAGCGCTTTTTTTACGCCCGTGCCCTTAAGGCCCCACATGAAGCTCAGCTTTGGAAAAATATTGCTCTGCCCCTTTATATTTCCCTCGATTTATATTACAATTTACAGGTAAAAAACTGTAATTCATTTATAAGGGGTTTTTATAATGATCGTATTAGTTGTAAACTGCGGCAGCTCTTCGATGAAGTACCAGCTCATCGACATGAGCGATGAACATGTGATGGTCTCCGGCGTGGCCGAGAGGATCACCTTTGACCACGGCGTGATCACCCACAAGCTGAACGGCGAGAAGATCGTCATCGAGAAGGACATGGCCACCCACAAGGATGCCGTCGACCTTCTTATGGAGTTCCTGGTGGATCCCAAGTACCATATCATCAGTTCCATGAGCGACATCGACGCCGTGGGACACAGAGTCCTGCACGGAGGCAGCAAGTACTCCGAGAGCGTCGTCGTGGATGACGCCGTCCTCAAGGCCATCGAGGAATGCACCCCCCTGGGACCGCTGCACAATCCCGCGAACCTCATGGGCATCAACGCCTGCGCGGCAGCTCTTCCCGGAGTTCCCCAGGTCGCCGTATTCGATACCGCGTTCCATCAGACAATGCCCGCATACGCATCCACATATCCCATTCCCTACGAGTATGTTGAGAAGCACAAGATCAGAAAGTACGGCTTCCACGGCACCAGCCACCGCTACGTGACCCTGAAGGCCGCCGAGATGATGGGCACAAAGGAATTCAAGCTGGTCACCTGCCACCTCGGAAACGGAGCCAGCTGCGCCGCCGTCCTCAACGGCAAGTGCGTGGATACCTCCATGGGTCTTACGCCTCTTGACGGACTCGAGATGGGCACCCGCTGCGGAACCGTCGATCCCGCGGTCGTAAAGTTCCTGTGCGACAAGGAAGGTCTCACCGTGGACGAAGTTGACGACATCCTCAACAAGAAGTCCGGCGTCCTGGGAGTTTCCGGAGTTTCCAACGACTTCAGAGACGTGGAAGAGGCCATGAACAACGGCAACGAGAGAGCCCGCCTGGCAATGCAGATCTTCTACTACAGGGTCCGCACCACCATCGGCCAGTATGCCGCCGCCATGGACGGAGTCGACGCCATAGTGTTCACCGCCGGCGTCGGAGAGAATTCCGCTTCCGCCCGTACCGCCATCTGCAAGGATCTTACCTATCTGGGCGTCAAGATCGACGAGGAGCTCAACTCCAAGAGGGGCGAAGCCATGTTCATCAACACTCCCGACAGCAAGGTCAAGGTCATGGTCATCCCCACCAACGAGGAGCTGATGATCGCCCTTGATACGGTGGCGCTCACCAAGGATCTTTAAAGAATATTTAATAACTTTGTGCTTGACAACCGATACATTAGTAAGTATAATGTATCGGTATGATTAAGGTAATTGCTTGTTTCTTTTAAAAACACGATCAGGAGGTGAGAGCTGTGGCAGTACCTAAGAGAAAACAGTCAAAATCACGCAAGAATATGCGTAAAGCTAATTTCAAGTTAAGCATGCCGGGTATGTCCTTATGCCCCAACTGCGGTGAAATTAAGCAGCCTCACAGAGTTTGTCCGAATTGCGGAAGCTATGACGGAAGAACAGTTATAGCAATGGAAGGCGAGAATTAAGTTTAAAGGGTTGCTGCTGCGCAGCAGCCTTTTTTACAAAACAGCAGCTTTATTCCGTAAACAGTAAGGAGAATCAACGTGACTATCTATCTGGACGCGATGGGAGGGGACAACGCACCGGTGCAGATCATCGAGGGCGCGGTGGCGGCGGTGGCCGAATACGGCATCAACGTGACTCTCATCGGCGACGAAGCCGTAATAAACAACGTTTTCGAGAACCGCGGCCTTTCCCGCAGCGGCATCGACATCATCAACGCCACCGAGAAGGTGGAGATGACAGAGGAGCCGGTGGCGGCGGTGAGAAAAAAGAAGGACAGCCCCATGGTCAGGGGCGCACTGCTGGTAAAGGGTTCCCATGAGGACGCCTTCATCTCCGCGGGAAGCACCGGGGCGGTGCTGGCGGCGGCAACGCTGTACTGCGGCAGGATAAAGGGGGTGTCCCGACCCGCCCTGGGAACTCTTGTAAATATCAAGAAGCCCGTGATGGTGCTGGACAACGGGGCCAATGCCGACTGCAGGCCCGAGTATCTGGACCAGTTTGCCAGGATGGGAGCGGCCTACATAAAGGCCGCGGCGGGAGTGGAAGATCCGAAAGTAGGTCTTCTTAACATAGGCACCGAGGACATCAAGGGCAACGCCCTGATCAAGGAGGCCTTCGGCCTTCTGAGGGACGATCCGAAGGTGAACTTCGTGGGCAACGTGGAGGCCAGCGGTGTGTTCGATTCCGATGCCGACGTGGTTGTCTGCGACGGCTTTTCCGGAAATATCCTGGTGAAGGCCGTGGAAGGCACGGCGAAACTGACTTTCGGGATAGTAAAGGACGTGCTGATGGGAGGAGCCCTCAACAAGCTGGCTGCTCTGATCATAAAGAAGGACCTGTATGAGAAAAAGGATCTTTTGGATCCCAGAGCCTACGGGGGAGCGCCCCTTCTGGGAACCAACGCCACCGTCATAAAGGCCCACGGAAATTCCGACGCAACGGCGATCAAGAACGCCATCCGTCAGGCGGACAAGCTGGTCCGTGCCGGCATGCTCTCCGCCCTTGAAGAAGCTATCAAACAACAGGAGGAAAACAGATGATCTTTGAAAAGGTAAAGGAAGTTATTGCAAATCAGCTGGAGCTGGATCCCGAGACCATTACCATGGAATCTTCGCTTATTGATGACCTTCAGGCGGATTCCCTGGATGTAATGGACATGATCATGCAGTTCGAGGAAGAGTTCGATATCGAAGTCGATGAGGACAGCCTCGACGAGATCAAGACCGTCGGCGACATCGTCAATTACTTCGAGAAGAACGTCAAATAGGAAAACGCACGCGCGGGGGACGCCCATGGGGCATCCCCTCTTTTTTGTTGTGAGCCGTCCCCTCAAAATCCTTTTGAACCCGGGGCGGTTTAAGGTATAATCTATTAGATATGGAAGACAGTTACAACGCTATGCTGGATCGTTTCTGCGACGAGACAGGATATCATTTCAAGAACAGGCAGCTTCTGATAACGGCGCTGACCCACACGTCCCGGGCACTCGAGGAGGGATCTTCCTCCAACGAGCGGCTGGAGTTCCTGGGGGACGCGGTGCTGGAGCTTATAGTCTCGGACTACCTCTTCGAACGGGAAGCCCTCAAGGACGAGGGGGCACTCACGAAGCTGAGGGCCCTTATCGTATGCACCGATTCCCTGGACACGACGGCCCGCGCCATCGGGCTGGACGCCCTCATAAGGCTGGACCGCGGCGCGGAGCTGAGCGGGCTCAGGAACAATAAGACCCTTACCGAAGATGCCATGGAGAGCCTCATCGCCGCCATATATCTGGATTCGGGCTACGAAGCCGCCCGGGATTTCGTCATGAGGACCCATTCCCCGGTGATAGAAAAGGCCCTGCAGGGCGGCCTGAAAAAGGATTACAAGACCGCTCTGCAGGAGAAGGTCATGAAGGAAAAACTGGGGGAGCTCTCCTACGAACTGGTGGAGGTGAGCGGCCCCGATCACCGGCGGACCTTCACTTCCAGGGCGGTGCTCAACGGAGAGGCCTATCCGGCGGCCAGCGGAGACACCATCAAGAAGAGCGAGCAGAATGCCGCCAGGATACTTCTGGAAATACTGAACAGCAATTAACGGCAGGACACAGGACATGATTTTAAAAAGGATAGAGATCTTCGGATTCAAATCATTCGGCAAAAAGGTCACGATAGATTTCAATGACAGGATAACCGCCATAGTGGGACCCAACGGCAGCGGCAAGAGCAACATCACCGACGCCATCAGGTGGGTCATGGGCGAACAGCGCATCAAGTCCCTCAGGGGATCGAAGATGGAGGACGTGATCTTCGCCGGCAGCAACGAGAAGAAGCCCCTGGGCTACGCCCAGGTGACGATAGTGCTGGACAATTCCGGCAGGATCTTCGATTACGACTACGACGAGATCGAGGTATCCCGCAAGTACTACCGCAACGGAGCCAGCGAATACTACCTGAACCGCACCATGGTGAGGCTCAGGGACATCCAGGACATATTCATGGATACCGGCCTGGGGCACGAGGGCTATTCCGTGGTGAGCCAGGGCCAGATAGAGTCCATCGTGATCAACTCTCCCCAGGAGAGGAAGATGATCATCGAGGAAGCCGCGGGCATAGTGAAGTACCGGGTCAGAAAGCTGGAGGCGGAGCGCCGCCTGGCCAGGGCCCAGGACAATCTCAACCGCATAAACGACATTATAGCCGGCATGGAGGAGCGCCTGCCCAACCTCAGAAGGCAGTCGGAAAAGGCCCAGAAATACCTTGAGCTCAGGGACGAACTGAAGGTCCTGGAGGTGGGCATGTTCGTCCACAGGATGGACGGCCTCAACGGCGCCCTGGAAAAAAACTGCGCCGTACGGGACTCGATGAACGAGAGCATCAGCGCCATAGACGCCGAAGTGAAGGAGCTGGACGACAGGTATGTCGCCCTGAAAGCCTCCATCACCGGCTGCGACGAGAGCATGGAATCTCTCAGCCGCAACCTTTCGGCCGTGACTTCGAGCTATCAGGAGGCTAAGGTGGACCTCGCCGTCAGCCGCCAGCGGGCCAAGAGCATCAGGGAGAGCCTGAAGCAGGAAAGCGAGGATACGGACGAATCCGACGAAAAGATAAAAGCCTGCCGTGAGGAGATCTCGCAGATCGACAGGGAAGTGGAAAAGAAGGGTTCAGAGCTGAGGATCCTGACCGAGGAAGCCAGGAAGCATTCCCTCCGGGCGGAGGAGCTGCTCTCGGTCATAAGAAGCAGCGAATCCAGGCTCGGCGCCCTGGAAGGCCTGGAGAACTCCATGGAGGGCTACAAGTATGCCATAAGGCAGCTGATGAAGCTCAAGGAGACGGATCCCGTCCTCAGGGATGGACTTTATACCACCGTGGGGGAGGTCATCGATACCGAGGGCAGATATGCCACAGCCCTGACCAACGCCCTGGGTTCCTCGATCTCATACATGATCACAAAAGACGAGGAAGTGGCTTCCAGGTGCATCGACATACTCAAGAAGGGAAAGATGGGAAGGGTCACCTTCCTTCCGATAAACATAATCCGTGCCCAGGAGCGTTTTCAGAGCTACGGCATCGAAAAGTGCCGGGGCTTTATCGGATTCGCCAACGAGCTGGTCAGCTGTGACGAGAGCTTCAGGGGCATAGTGGACAACCTTCTGGCCCGGGTGGCGGTGGTGGATGAACTCAGAAACGCCAACGACGCCGCGAGAGCCACGGGATACCGTCTGAAGATAGTCACCCTGGACGGGGAGGTGCTGTATACGGGAGGCGCCCTGTCCGGAGGCGCGTCGAAGAACGAGGACGAGGGCTCCATAAAGAGAAGAAGCGAGATCGCTTCCATCAGAAGGCTTCTGGAAGAAAAGAAGTCCGAATACGAGGCCCTTCTGAGGCAGCGTCCCGAATCCAGGGACGAGCAGATCCTTTCCCTGAGGGACGACATCGCCGCCCTCGGTGAAAGAAGAAAGAGCCTTTCCGACAATCTCAGCTACTTCACGGAGCAGGCCCGCCGGGCCGGGGATCGCCGGGAAAGGAGCCGTCAGGAGCTCGGGGAGCTGGAAAAGAAGCTCGAGGGCCTGAACAACATGGACGCCGAATACGACGCGAGAAGGCGCTCCATCGAAGAAGAGATGGAGAAACTCAGGTCGGACAGGCAGAATTACGAAAAGACCAACGAACAGATCACCGTTTCCCTGAGGGAGCTCAACACCCAGCGCAACGGGGTCTCCGAGCAGCTCTCTGCGGTACAGGTGGAGATAGGAAAGACAGAAACGGAGCTGGACCACCTCCAGAGGGACATGATGGAGGACTACGGTCTCACCTACGCAGCGGCCATGCCCTTCAAGAAGGACATAGACGACATCGACGGGGAGCTTCGCAGGATCGGGGAGCTGAAGGAAAGGATCCGCCGCCTGGGCAGCGTATCCGTGGACTACATAGAGGAATACCGTCAGGTCCGGGAGCAGCATGACACCATGACCGCCCAGAGAGAGGACCTGGTCACCTCCAGGGAGGAGCTGGACGGGATCATAGAGGATCTGTCCAGGAGCATGACGAGGCAGTTCAGGCAGCAGCTGGCCCTTATCCAGAAGGAATTCAACGAGATCTTCAAGGAGCTCTTCGGAGGCGGAGAAGCCGACCTGGTGCTGACGGATCCGGATGACGTGATGAACAGCGGCATAGACATAGTGGCCTGCCCGCCCCACGCCAAGAGGATGAACATCTCGGCCCTTTCGGGAGGAGAAAAGTCCATGACGGCCATAGCCCTGATCTTCGCGATCCTCCGCATCAAGCCCAGTCCCTTCTGCGTGCTGGACGAGATAGACGCGGCCCTGGACGACACCAACATCGGACGCATCTGCCGTTACCTCACGGGCATCGTCAGGGACAACCAGTTCATCCTGGTGACCCACAAGAAGATCACCATGGAGATCGCGGATACCCTCTACGGAGTCAGCATGGGCTCCGACGGCATCTCAAAGGTGCTAAGCGTGAGGCTGGAGGACATAGACGATTATACGGAGTAACAGATAATGGAAGAAAAGAAACTCGACATAGGATTTCTCAGGACCAAAAGAAGCCTGGGAGAGCGTTTCCTGGACGTATTCACCGGCAGCATTGACGACGAACTTTACGACGAGCTGCTGGAGGCGCTGATCCTCAGCGATATCCCCTATGACACCGCAGAAAAGATCCTGGACGGGGCGAAGAAGAACCTGAGAAGGGGACAGATGGATGATCTGGAGAGCGTGAAGGACGCCGTAAGGCAGAGCATCGCCGACATCCTGTCGGCCCACGAGGAATTCACCGGATTCGATCTTCCCGCCGTCGTGCTGGCGATGGGTGTCAACGGAGTGGGTAAGACCACCACCATAGCCAAGATCGCCAACATGTACGCAGCTCAGGGAAAGAGCGTGATGCTGGCGGCGGCGGATACCTTCAGGGCGGCGGCCAGCGAGCAGCTGGGCATCTGGGCCGAACGCATCGGGATACCGGTGATCTCCAGCCAGCAGGGCCAGGACGCCTCCAGCGTCATCTTCGACGCCATATCCTCCGCCAGGAGCAGGGGGGTCGACATTCTGATCTGCGATACCGCAGGAAGGCTCCACAACAACAGGAACCTCATGGAGGAGCTTCGAAAGATGTACCGGGTCTGCGAGAAGAACTGCGAGGGCTTCCGGCTTTACACGGTGGTGGTGCTGGACGCCATGACCGGGGCCAGCAGCCTTGCCCAGCTCTCGGAGTTCTCCGAGATAAGAAAACCCGACGGCGTGGTGATCACCAAGACAGACGGTTCCGCAAAGGGCGGCATGGTGATAGCCGCCGTGGACAAGTACGATACCCCCGTTTACTTCGTGGGGGTGGGCGAGGGCCTGGAGGACATCTGCCTTTTCGATGCCGCCTCCTTCGCCGAAGCGATCATCTGACACAAAAGAGGACATGCATCCGCATGTCCTTTTCTGTGCTGTTATATCTCCATCTCCATCGCATAGCCGGGATACAGCGTTCCGAGGACCGTATAGTCCTCCTCCCCGGTGACCGCAAAGCCGCAGGAGAGGTAGCAGTGATAAGCCGCCGGATTGTCCGTGAATACACCAAGGGAAAGCTTTTTCGCCCCCATCCCTGCCGCTTCCTCCTTTGCTTTTTCGATCAGGAGCTTTCCGATGCCCTGTCCCCTCAGGGAGGGATCTATTATCACGAATCCCACCCGAAGAAGGCTTGTGTCCTCCGTGGGATACCTGAGGATAAAATGCCCCAGCACCCGCTCTCCGTCGGTAAGGCAGTAAGGGAAGAATCCTCCCGCCTCCACGCTTTCCCGGTAGAGGGCGCTCATGTCTCCCGGCATGGGAGGGAAGGTGCTGTAGCGGTCCGCGCTCCACATCCTCTGTTCGTCGTCGTTTCCTATCCACGAGAGTATGACCGCCTCGTCCTCGGGCCTGAACTCTCTGATGTAAAGCTTTTGTCTGTCGGCTGTTTCCATGTCTATATCTCCGTAGTATCCGTCACTGCCCGCAGCTCGAACATCAGCTGGGGGTTCGCGGTGATGATCCCGCTTACCGGAAGGTCCTTCACGGCCATGAAGGCTTCCTGGCCGTTGACCCCGCTGACATACACCGCCACGTTCCGGGCCATGAGAGCGGCCATGTCATGGCTGCTCCAGTCATCGAGCTCCTCATAGGGGATGATTATCATCCCGTAACCTATTTTGAACACCAGGTTCGAAAGGTACACACCGCTCAGGGTACGGAAGATATTCTCCTCCCCCTGCCGCGGGCAGGTAAGTATGTGGACGTTTTTGTTTTCCCTCACGCAGTCTATGACCTCGTCGCTGCCGAGTATCACGCAGTCCTGTTCCAGGGAGGCTTCCCTTATCATCTCGCATACCTTTTCCGCAGCTTCGATCCCCTTGTCCCCGGTCTGGACGATGTTGATGATGAAGGAGCAGTAGGGATAGGATTTCAGCAGTGCCTCGAAGGTGACGCAGGGGTGCATCTGGTTCCGGAAGGGGTAGCTCTCGCCCCCGTCGGTGGTGTAGTTGTAGGCGAAGTTGAGACGGTCGATCTCCCAGATGGTATGGTCGGTGATCTTTCCCTGGGCAAGGCTGTAGTATGACAGATCGTTCTCCCTTGCCACGATCAGCACCCCGTCGAAGGTCATGATCAGGCTCACGGAATACTTCATGCATCCGAATCCAGCCGCGGAGTTGAATGAAAACATGGTGTCCGCCGGGATGAAGGAACCGTCGTCGATATCCGTTATTATCTGCAGCTCGCCCGGCTGGTTGAAGGTATTGACTCCCGCTGCTCCGGCGGCGGGGATCACGTTTACCAGTATCATGAATACGCAGGCGAAGGCTATGATCTCGGTTAGCAATCTTCTAAGTTTTCTCATTTCGCACCTTTTCCCAATTATATATCAAATGATCCCCGTTTCGGAACATATGGGAAACAATAGTTGGAGCTCACCGGATTGAACACGGGACAATCAGATGCTATAATATACCCGTAAGGGCTCCGTCCATGACGCAGAAGCCCGGATGATACGTATACAATCGAAAGGAGATGGGACCGCCCCGCGGTTCCGGCAGATCCATGAGAGCTGAGTTTCACGCAGACAGAAGAGAAAAGTTTATCGAAAAAATGAAGGAGGGCTCCTTCGCGGTGCTGACCAGCGGCGAGCTGGTGGTCTCCACCAATGACGAGAACTTCATGTTCGAGGTGGACCGCAATTTCTACTACCTGACGGGAATAGATTTCCCCGGCATACTCCTCATACTGGAAAAGGAGGCTTCAAAGGAGCCCCGCACCACCCTTTTCGTGCCCGAAAAGGACCCCGACAAGGAGAAGTGGACGGGATTCATCCCTTCCCGGGAGGAACTGTCGGAAAAGTCCGGGATCGCCCTTTGTGACATAAAATACCTTGCCGAGTTCGACTCCGCAGTGACCGCCCTGGGGGAGGGGGAGCGCTACTCGGTCTGTTACGCCTACTACCAGGACGTGCCGGACAACATCCCCGAGCCCGCTCCCAACCTGATCTATTACAGGCTTTGCGACGAGTACCTGGACATCGAGGTGGAGGACATCATGGAGATCATGAAGCCCCTGCGCTCGGTAAAGACCCCCGGGGAAGTCGAAGCCATCACCGGGAGCGCGAAGATAACCGACAAAGCCCTGAGGGCCGTGGCCTACGAGCTTTCGGCGGGAAAGATGGAATACGAGATGATCGCCCTGTTCAACTACACGGTGGCGAGAAACCATGCCAGGAACGCGTTCCATACCATAGCCGCCTCCGGCGAGTACGCCACCATACTCCATTATATCGACGGTGAGAACGAGATGAAGGAGGGCTCCGTGCTGCTTTTCGACTGCGGAGCAGCGAAGGAGTGGTACAATTCCGACGTGACCCGCACCTTCCCGGTGTCCGGCAGCTTCGACGAGAAGCAGCGCATGATCTATTCCATAGTGCTGGAAGCAAACAAGCTCGTCGCCCGGGAGGCCCGTCCGGGGATAAGCCTCGCTGAGCTCAACGAAATCACGAAGGAATTTCTGGCCTCCGAACTCAAAAAAATCGGCCTTATCGCTTCCGACGACGAGCTGGTGAAGTACTACTACCATTCCGTGTCCCATTCCCTGGGGCTGGATACCCACGATCCCTTCGACAGGAACGCTCCCCTCGCCCCCGGCAATGTGATCACCGACGAGCCGGGCCTGTACATCAGGGAGTGGGGCTTCGGTATCCGCATCGAGGACGACCTGCTGATCACCGAGGACGGATGCCGCGTGCTCACGGACTTCATCCCGAAGGAGATCGAAGAGATCGAAGCGCTGATCAGAGGATAAATCTATTGAATAATCTTTGAAACATTCGGAATTGTGGTATAATAATAGTATAAAGAGGGGATTGATGTCCTCCCGCCCGGGAGGCACAACGAAGAAAGAGAGGTAAGCATATGATTCTTCAGATCAACTCAAACAACTACACACTCAAGGAATACATGAAGGAGGATATCAGAAAGAGCCTTTCGAAGCTGGACAAGTTCTTTTCCGACGATACCCAGGTGAACGTCACCGTTACCGGAAGAAAGAACGGCTACAAGGTGGATACCACCGTCAAAGCCCGCAACAACATCCTCAAGAGCGAGGTTGAGGACCGGGATCTTTCCGCGGCAGTGGATTCCACGGTGCTCAAGATGGAGCGCCAGCTGGAAAAGAACAAGACGAAACTGAGCAAAAGGAACAACGATTCCATCAGATACGACAACATCAACGACACCCAGGATACGGATGACGTATACAACATAGTCAGGAATAAGTCCTTCGAGCTGGTCCCCATGACCGCCCAGGAGGCCTGCTTCCAGCTGGAGCTGCTGGAACACAGCTTCTTCGTGTTCCTCAACTCCGACACGAACACCATCAACGTGGTGTACAAGAGGGATGACGGGGACTACGGTCTCATCGACGTCAGACAGATAGTTTAGCAAACGAATATCGCCTGATAAAGCGCGCCCGCGGGAAATATCCTGCGGGCGCTTTAAAAAATGACGCAAAAACATAATTATTTGGCATAATTATGATAAAATAAAGTAACTGTTGTATTCTGACCGGGAGGATAACAGAGTATGTTTTTAGTTTTGATATCCATACTGTCAATTATAGTTGCGCTGATAAGGAAGGGGAGCTTCTCCAACCTGTCGGACAGCGGCATCAGGGCATGGTACCTGTTCGCCGTATCCATCCTCGCTTTCCTGGCAGTGAAGATAGGTGACAGCCTTGACATAGAGATCATAAGGAACTATGCCAAGTTCATAGTGCTGGGAGCCTATTCGCTGCTGCTTCTGGGCGCCATCTTCAATATCGGGAACCTGTGGATGATACCTCTGCTGTTCGGTTCCATACTGAACTTCGTGGTGATCTTCATTAACGGAGGAAAGATGCCCGTCACGGCATCCGCCATTTCCATCGCCGGCATCCCCGTTTCCGCCATCGAGGCCTCCAGCCTGTATTCCATGGCAGGTTCCTCCACGTCCCTTGTATATCTGGGGGGCATCGTGCCGATCCCCCTGCCGTCCATCCTGGCCCAGGTGATCTCACCGGGAACCCTGATCATAGGCCTGGGACTGTTCTTCATAATCCAGAACGTGCTGATGGGCATCGTCTACGAGTATGACGACGAGGATTACGAGGACTATGACGAGGAATACGAGGAGGATGAGGAAGATACCAGGGAAGGTATCGACGAAATGTTCCTGGACGGAGAAGACGGCGATGACGCCGTCAGGGACTACACCAGGGGAAGCAAGGGCCTGGAGAGGGAACTTGCGGCGAAAGCCCTGGGAGGAGACCTCCGCAACGCCTTCGAGGACGATGAGGACGAAGAGGACGAAGAGGACTACGACGACGAGGAAGATTACGAGGACGACGACGAATACGAGGACGAGGAAGAATACGAAGACGTCCCCGATGACGAAGAGGAATACGATGACGAGATGGTCCTGGAGAGCGATGACGACGGATTCGAGATCCTGAGGGAAGAAGAGCCCGAGCCTGAGCCCGTCAGAACCCAGGAGAGCGAAGGCTACGATTTCGAAAAGCTCATTTCCCGCAGCGACGACTTCGAGCAGGAGCTCAGCGACGACGTTCAGATCGCTCCTTCCATCGAAGACGGGACTCCCGAGGAAACGGAACCCGACTTCTTCGAGCCGGAGCCCTTGATTTTCGAGGATCTTACAGAAGAGCCTGAGATCGATGAAAAGGCGGTCCCGGCACAGAGCACCGCGGACGAATTCGATCTTATCGTGCCCGGGGCGGAGATCCCCGAGGACGCACCGGAAGTCCAGGCAGAGCCGGAGATCCCCGAGATCCCGCCTGTCGAAGCCGAGGAAAAGGCCCCCGTCACTTTCTCCGAGGATGATTTCAACATCTTCCTGGGGATCGATGACGATACCCCCGAAGAGAACGAGGCCCCTGCCGCCGCAGAGGAGAGCGCGTCCGAACCTCTGGAGCTGGAGAGCTTCGTGATCGACGAGCCCCTGGATCTGGATCTGGAACTGGAAAACATGGACTTCGCGCCTGCGGGCGCTGAAACAGCAGCGGAGGCCGCTGCCGCGGCCGAAGAGCCCGCCTCAGAAGCGGTCGCCCTGGATGAGATCATCGCGGACGACGCCGATCTGAGCAATCCCTTCGAGGATCTGTTCTTTGCCGCCGGTACCGATGAAAAGCAGCAGGAAGGCGCCGAAGAAGCGCCCGTGGCAGGCGAATCCGAAGAAGACCTGATCGCTGGTCTTTCGGACGAAGACTGGACGGCCGAACTGGACGACAGCTGGGATTCCTTCGATTTCGACGATATGGACAGCTTCGACAGGAAGGAAGCGGAGACGCTTGCCGCATCCGAGGCCGAACCGGAGCCCGAACCCGAGCCGGAGCCCGAGCCGGAGC
>JAGACT010000176.1 GCA_017613995.1 Eubacteriaceae bacterium | reverse complement strand
TGCTTACCGGCTGCGGCGGAGGAAAGGGAAATGACAGCTCCGAAAAAGTTCTCAAATTCGGATGCTTCTGTTATGCCAGCACGCTGGATCCCGGCGACGAGATCAACGCTGCATGGGACGTCATGCGTATGGGCCTGAGCGAGTGCCTGTTCAAGTTCGATGACAGCATGACCGTTCAGTATGCTCTGTGCGATGACTACTCCACAGAAGACAACATCACATGGGTATTCCATATCCGTGACGGACTCAAGTTCAGCAACGGAACAGATGTTACGCCTTCACTGGTAGTCGCCAGCTTCGAGAACGTCTACAACAACGAGAACGGAACCAGCCGTCCCAGGAAGTTCATGGATTACGAGTCCATGACTGCAGATGATGCCGCCCGTACGGTCACCATCGTCCTGAAGGCTCCCCAGGTCGACCTCAGAAAGAACCTTGCGTATCCCGTATTCGCGGTGCTCGACACCACCGGCGATTTCGACTGGGATGAGCATCCCATCGGAACCGGACCCTATGCCCTCGTGGACTATGAGGCAAAGGTTTCCGCGAACCTCGTAAGGAACGAGTACTACTGGAACGGAGAAGTTCCCTTCGACAAGCTCGAGATCTACTACCTCGGAGATGCCGGCGCAAAGACCATGGCTCTTCAGAGCGGAGACGTCGACCTGGTCGAGAACATCACTTCAGCAGCCGATCTGAAGATGTTAAAGGAAGACAAGAACTACAACGTTTCCATCGCTCAGGGCGTCCGCTGCGGTTTCGCATACATGAACCACAACGGAATACTTGCAGACCCCGTTCTCCGTCACGCGATCCTCAAGGCTCTTGATGACGATACGCTCTGCAACGTTACCCTCGGCGGCCTTTACACTCCCGGATATTCCTGCCTGCCTTCCGGACTGGCATACGGTTACAAGAACCTCGTTGACGTTGATCCCTACGATGTCGCTGAAGCAAACAGGATCCTTGACGAAGCCGGTTATGTCGACACCGACGGAGACGGCATCCGTGAAAAGGACGGAAAGAACATCAAGCTTCTGTACCTGACCTACACCAACAGAGGCCTTGCCGACTTCGCAGACGGCATCATGGTCAGCCTCAAGGAGATCGGTATCGATATCGACCTCAAGGTCATCGACTCCGATTCACTCTGGAACAACATGGTCAACGGTGAGTTCGACCTCGCAGGAAACAACTGGACAACAGTCGGTACCGGCGATCCCACCGAGTATCTTGCCAACTGGTATTCCGGATATGTCGGAACAGACGCCAACGGCAACTGGAACGGCTACAAGAACGCTGAATACGATGAGCTCTATGAGAAGCTCGCCACCACCTTCGATGATGCTGAGCGTGCAAAGATAATCGAGAGAATGCAGCAGATCCTCATTGACGACGCTGCGCTGCTGGTACATGGATACTACAACAGCTCCATGGAATCCAACACCTCCATCGACAACGTTCAGATCCACACCGCAGACTATTACTGGATCACCAACGAGATCACACCCGCAAAGTAATATCCTGCAAAAGAAATAGTTTTGAATATAACTCTTGTACAGCTTTTAACGTACATATATCTGTGATAAGATATATGCGCATATGGTTACCCATGGCATACCACATGCCATGGGCAGCCGTTTAAAGAAAACGGAGGAAAATCTATTGAAAAAGACTTACAAGATCGAAGTAGACTGCGCCAACTGCGCGAACATGATGGAAGACGCCGCGAAGAAGACCGAGGGCGTCAAGGACTGCACCGTGAGCTTCATGACTCTGAAGATGAAGATAGAATTTGAAGAGGGCGCCGATGTGGACAAGGTGATGGAGAACGTCATTGCCAACTGCAAGAAGGTGGAGCCCGACTGCGAGATCATTTTATAAGGACTTAATTCGCAAAGGAAACACTCAAACATGAACAAGAAACAAAAGAATCTGCTGCTGCGCATAATAATCGCGGCCGTATTCTTTGTTCCGCTATATCTGATATCGGAAGGATACGTCGATCTCGGGATACCCGACTGGGGCGTATTCATCCTGTTCCTGGTGCCGTACCTGCTGGTGGGATACGATATCCTGAAAAAGGCGTTCAAGGGCATCATGAACAAACAGGTCTTCGATGAGAACTTCCTGATGACGGTGGCGACCATAGGCGCCATAGTTCTCGGGGAATACGGGGAAGGCGTCGCGGTCATGCTGCTTTACCAGGTGGGAGAGCTCTTCCAGAGCTATGCCGTCGGAAAAAGCCGCAAGAACATCACGGAGCTCATGGACATCCGCCCCGATTACGCCAACATCGAAGTGGACGGGGAGCTTACCCAGGTTGATCCCGAAGAAGTGGAAGTGGGCAGCATCATCACAGTCCAGCCCGGTGAGAAGATACCCCTGGACGGAGTCGTGGTCGAAGGCACCAGCGCCCTGAATACCAGCGCCCTCACCGGAGAGAGCAAGCCCGTGGAGGTGTCCGAGGGAACGGAGGTGCTCTCAGGCAGCATCAACATGACCGGCGTGCTCAGGATAGAGACCACCGCCGAGTTCGACGAATCCACCGCTTCCAAGATCCTGGACCTGGTGGAGAACGCCGCGTCCCTCAAGGCGAAGAGCGAGAACTTCATCTCCAAGTTCGCCAGATACTATACACCGATAGTGTGCTACGCGGCCCTGGCCCTGGCAGTCATCCCGCCCCTGGCGATAATGTTCCTGAAGGGTTCGGGGGCAGCAGGTTACGATTCGGCCCTTTCCCTGTGGGGAGACTGGATCCTCAGAGCCTGCACCTTCCTGGTCATAAGCTGTCCCTGCGCCGTGGTGATCAGCATACCCCTGAGCTTCTTCGCGGGAATAGGCGGAGCCAGCAGACAGGGCATCCTGGTGAAGGGCTCCAACTATCTCGAGACCCTTTCAGAGGTCAGGGTGGTGGCCTTCGACAAGACCGGCACCATCACCAAGGGCAACTTCGAAGTCACCGCCGTACACCATACTCCCATCGATGAAGCTAAGCTTCTGGAGTATGCCGCCCATGCGGAGTGTCATTCGTCCCATCCCATAGCCCTGAGCATCATAAAGGCCTACGGCAAGAGGATCGATCAGAGCCGCGTCACCGATGTACAGGAGATCAGCGGACACGGCATCATCGCGAAGGTGGACGGTGACGAGGTCGCTATAGGAAATGACAAGCTCATGACAAAGGTCGGGACCGAAGCCATCGAATGCCATCACGTCGGCACCATCATCCATGTGGCCATCAACGGCGAGTACTGCGGGCACATCGTCATCTTCGACGAGCTCAAGGACAACTCGAAGGAGGCCATGCAGGCTCTCAGGAAAGTGGGCGTGCAGAAGACAGTCATGCTCACCGGGGACGCCGAGGCCGTGGCGAAGAAAGTGGCCGACGACGTGGGCATCACGGAGTACCGTTCGCAGCTTCTTCCCGCCGACAAGGTGACCTGTGTGGAGGAGCTTCTGAAGGAATGCGGTGAAGGACACCGCCTCGCCTTCGTGGGCGACGGCATCAACGACGCTCCCGTGCTCTCCCGTGCCGACATAGGCATAGCCATGGGAGCCATGGGATCCGACGCTGCCATCGAGGCTGCCGACATAGTGCTTATGGACGACGATCCACTGAAGATCGCCAAGGCCATCAAGATATCCCGCAAGTGCCTGAGGATAGTCAAGCAGAACATCGCCCTGGCACTGGGCGTGAAGTTCATCTGCCTTATCCTGGCGGCCTTCGGCATCGCCAACATGTGGATAGCCATCATCGCCGACGTGGGCGTGATGATCGTCGCCGTGCTGAACGCGATACGCTGCATGATAGTCGGAAAACTGTAAATATTCACTTACGGGACCTTCGGGTCCCTTTTTTTATGCATACCCTTTTTTGTTGAAAATGGCGGGCAGATATTGTATACTTTCATTAGATAATAAACGATAAATTCAAAATAATGAAAGGAGATTACAGTATGGGAATGATGAGATTCGGTTACCGTTCCGACTATCTTCAGTCCACGGACGTGACCATTTGTTTTCCTTCCGGCAAGCTGACCACCAGGGAGCCGTCTCCCGCTCCGGCGGCGCCCGTACAGACAGATCCATCCCAGAAGGGCGGAGCGGTAAGACCTCCCGATCCGCCCAAGTTCCGGTATAGGGAAGGGATGAAGCTGCAGGTCATATGGTTCCTGCACGGAGGAGGCGACGACGATACCACGATGTACCGGATGACGAGCCTCGAGAGGTATGCCGAGGAGAACTGCGTGGTCCTCGTGTCACCCCAGTGCGGCAATTCATATTTCAACAATTCCGTCACCGGAGCCAGATGGGCCGATCACTTCATAAAGGAGCTTCGCCCCATGATCTCCGCGATACTGCCCATTTCGGACAGGAGGGAGGACAACTTCATAATGGGCTTTGCCATGGGAGGCAACGCTGCCCTGGGCCTTGCGATGATGTTCCCCGAGGTGTTCGACGCAGTGGTGGATCTCTCCGGCGGCATAGGACTCACTATGGACAGGGAAGAGTATATAGCGCAGCTTTCCTGGATGGGCGGAAAGATGAAGTACACCTTTAGGGATGAGGACAGCTTTATCGGAAGCGACCATGACCTGTATTACCTGGCGGAAAGAAATATAAAGGAGGGCCGCCCCCTTCCGAAGGTCTACATCGGAGTGGGTGAGAACGACTTTATCCAGTACAGGGTAAAAAGGGACGCGGAGCTCTTTAAGGAGCTCGGGTACGACACCTATTATGAGGAAGGAAAGGATCTTGCCCACGAGTGGGATTTCTGGGATCTTTACTTCGCAAAGGCTCTGTACGAATGGCTGCCCCTGAAGAGGGCGCCCATATACGCGGAATGAACGCTCCTCCGGAGAAAGACTCCGGAGAGATATCATCAAAAGAAAAATGGAGGAATAAATGACGATCAAGAATTTCAGGAAAATGACCCGCGCCGAGCTCATGGAGCGCTACTCCCTCACGGAGGAGGACAAATATCTTCTTGACGAGCTGGAGGCCGTGGAAGAGGAAGTAAGCCAGATCATCGCGAAGGAGGGAGAAAAGTAATGGATCTTAAAGAATACAGAACAGGTTTGTACCATGCCCTCTGGACAAGACAGATACCGGACAGGGTCCCCGTAGCCCAGGGAGTCGACATCGTTTACGCTCTGCAGTACGGAGGATATTCCCTGCTGAGAGACCAGTACTCCGCTGAAAAGTGCTATGAAGCGGTGGACAACATCACTGCCCTTATCGATTCCGACGTGGCTCCCGTGGGCTTCTCCGCCAACGGTGTGCCCGCGATCATTTCCGGCAGCAAGATAAACGTCATGGGAAAGGACGGCTTCTGGCAGCATCCGAACTACGCCCCCATGAAGGATACCGAGTATCCGGAGTTCATCAACAATTTCGCTGAGTTCAACAATCTGGTGGATATGAGACTCAACTCCGCGTATGAAAACGCGAAGGACGAGGAGGAGCTGGCGATAACGAAGCTCCGCGTACAGGTAGCGACGCAGCGCCACTTCAAGAAGACCGCTTCCATCGCGGCAAGGATCAACGAGAAGTACCAGTTTGCCACCCATGAGCGTTCACTGGGCACCACCCTGTCGCCCTTTGACAACCTCTCCAACCGCTACCGTTCCTTCACCGGAGCCCTTAATGACCTCAGAAGAAGGCCCGAAGAGGTACTGGCGGCGGTAAGGCTCATCTGCGACAATAACCTCAGAAGGCTCGATACCATGCCTGAGCCCCAGGAAGGACAGAGGATCTTCATGCCGCTGCATCTGGCGACCTTCATGAAGGAATCCGACTTCAAAAAGTTCTGGTGGCCCTTCTTCAAGGAGTTCGTGGACAAGGCCGCATCCCAGAACAGAAGGCTCTTCATCTTCTGCGAGGACAAGTGGGACCGCTACATGGATTATCTTGAGGAAGTTCCCGAAGACGCCCACATCATGTTCGAGTACACCGATCCCCGACTCGCGAAGGAAAGGCTCGGAAAGAACCATGTGCTCAGCGGATTCTTCTCGGTGGATATCCTCAAGAACGCCACGAAGGAAAAGTGCGCAGATGAGGTCAAGAAGCTCCTCGACATCGTTGCCCCCGGCGGAGGATATATCTTCAAGTCAGACAAGGGCCCGCTCATCCTGGGCGACGCTAAGCTCGAGAACATCCAGACAGCCATTGCGACTGTAAAGGAGTACGGGAAGTACTGATAAACAAAACTATACGGGCATCTTTTGGGATGCCCGGTACCGATCAAATGGAGGGACATAATGAGAATACTGATACTGGGCGGTTTCCTGGGTTCCGGCAAGACCAGCGTACTGATGGACATTGCGAAATACTTTGTCGGGGATGATGCATCCAACGCGTCAAAGGTAGTCATCATAGAAAACGAGATAGGGGAGGTCGGCGTGGACGACAAGCTGCTGGGAGGCAGCGGCCTGACGGTCCAGAACATGTTCGCCGGGTGCATCTGCTGCTCCCTGGCGGGGGACATAGTCACCTCCATCAGGACTATCAGGGATCAGTTCTCGCCGGAGCTGGTGATAATTGAGTCCTCCGGTGTGGGTTATCCCTTCAACATACCGGAGAACCTGTCATATTCCCTGGGCCTTGATTCCACCATCATCAGCGTTGTGGATGCCAGCCGCTGGAAGAGGCTCTTCATCCCGATGCATATGATGTTCCAGGATCAGCTCAGAAAGACCGATTATCTGCTGATCAACAAGACGGATATCGCTTCCCGGGATGATATCTGCACGGTGCACGAGCAGGTTAAGGAATTCTGCCAGCCCCGTATCATCTACGAGGTCAGCGCCATCAACGGTATTGAGCCGGAAATACTCTCCGAAATGATGGCCTGAGCAGGCTGAAGCTTCGCTCACAATAAAAAACAGAAAGGACTAAAAAAAGATGCAAATGAAGACGGATCTGCTGAAGGATTTCGTGGAGGGCGTCGCAAGAGACGGCCTGGGCGTACACGGAGTGGTGGTGCGCCAGCACGGCGAGATCCTGGATCAGCATGACATCCTGGAGGAGGGGAGGATACAGCTCTTTTCCGCCAGCAAGACCTGGACTGCCATGGCGGTGGGCATCGCCATGCATGAGGGACTGTTCAAAATAACGGACACCCTTACAGATCTTCTGGGAGAAGATCTGCCTGAAAAGGTACCGGAAGGATATGACCGCATAACCGTCGAGAGGCTCCTTACCATGAGCACGGGCCACGCCCAG
Source organism: Eubacteriaceae bacterium (assembly GCA_017613995.1). Classification (GTDB taxonomy): domain Bacteria; phylum Bacillota; class Clostridia; order Eubacteriales; family Anaerofustaceae; genus RUG14186. The sequence goes on along the minus strand of JAGACT010000176.1, from coordinate 2,964 downwards.
TGCCCCATCACCGTGATGCAGGAGCGGATGATGAAGATGGATCCCCCTCCTTTCGGAGGAGACCGCTCAAAGTTGCACGACCTGTGGTTCGATGCGTTCTTCGATCTTCCCCTTACATACGCTCCGGAGGATCGCCACTTCGTCTACAACAACGGAGCCAGCTACATGCTCTCCATTATCGTGCAGAAACGTTCTGGCATGACTCTGAGGGATTATCTCATGCCGAGGATCTTTGAGCCGCTTAAGATAGAGGATCCCGAATGGGATATGGAGATCCAGGGACACTGCCTCGGAGCTCTTGGCCTTCATCTTACCACGGAAGAACTCTCCAGGGGAGGACAGCTCCTTCTGAACGGAGGAAAGTGGAACGGCGTCCAGCTGATCCCCGAGGACTACGTCAGTGCCATGGGCGCCAAGCAGGTGGACAATGACTTCGGCGAAGGCGACATCGAAGCCCGCCAGGGCTACGGATACCAGATGTGGAGATGCACCTATCCCGGCGCCTACAGGATGGACGGCATGTTCGGTCAGTTCAGCATACAGCTTCCCGACAAGGACGCGGTGGTGGCCATCACTTCCCGCGAGACCAACAACACCTGCGATATCCTGCGCATGGTATGGAACACCATCGTTCCCAAACTGTAACGAAAAAAGTGCACAAAAAAGGTCCCCGCAAGGGGACCTTCGTTCGTCAGGCCAGCTTGTAATCGGTCACGGGGGACGATTCCCTGAAAACGTAACCGCATTTGGGGCATGTCTCCTCGGAAATGAGGGTTCCCGTCTGTCCGACGGAGCCTCCCATCTTTACGAACACCTCCACTATCTCCCCGCATTCGGGGCAGAGAACCTCGGTGAGCTTCGGGGTGGCTTTCCCTTCCTGACATCCTTTCAGCACCATATGTGTTTCCTCCTGTAATTATCTATTTGCAGCAGGGGAAGTCGAATACCTTTCTTTCCCTGAAGAAGTAATCGATATCGTTGGCCAGATCCTCTCCGTGGCTGAGGGCCACGTCGTGGTCTGAATCCTGGAACATGACCATCTTGAGATGGGGAACGTAGGTGGCCGTACGGATCATGCTTTCGGGCACGACTATGGGATCCTGCATTCCGCCGAAAATGATAACGGGAGTTTTGATGGTCTTGAGCCATTCGATCAGGTTCTCTTCTGACTTCATGTAGTCGGGGGTGGGATTTCCTCCGAACTTCATGGCGTCTTCCCTGGCGTCGGTATGGGTGATGGTGTAGTATTCCATGTCGGCGTTCTTTCTCAGCTGATCCTGCCAGTATTCGCTCTGGTAATCCCTGAGCTCGTTCAGCCTGGACTGTCTTGTGGATTCAGCCTTCTTCACCTTCTTCTCGGCTTCGGTGAGATCGTTGTCCACCAGCCTGTTGCGCCATGAGAAGGATGACGGCGCTCCGATGAGTTCGGGCCCGCAGACTACTCCGGCAAAACCGGAGATGCGCTCCGGGTGGTCGTGAATAAGGGTCCATCCGATGGACGAACCGTGGGAGATGCCGGTATAGGCGAACTTCTCGGCTCCGAAATGATCCGCCACCTTTATGATATCCTCGCTCCACTGGTCGTTTCCGTTGATGCCCTCGGGAAGACGGGATGAGGCTCCGTAGCCGCGGATCTGCACGTCCACCACATGGTATCCTCTCTTCGCGAGCTCCTTGGCGTAGTTCGCGTAATAAAACGGGTAGATCAGGGACGTGAATACGTATCTGTCGCCCTCGCCGTATTCCTCATAGAATAAGCTTACATTTTCGTCTGCTTTTATATATGGCATGATGGCCTCCTTGACTGAAAAATGTTTTATCTAAGAAAATTATATTGATTACGGCTCACTTTGTCAAGCGTATCGTCCCCCTTTGTGAGCGGCCCCTGCCGGAGCGGGATGAGTATACCCTGTAGGTGTCCGGATCTATCATTATGACCGTGCGGTCCATGGATACGGCGTATTCTATCATGTCCGCGCAGGGGCCCGGGGAGCCCGGCACGTAGATGCAGATGAGGTATCCGGCGCAGTCCACCATGTATTCCCTCCTGGTGCGGTATCCGTAGCGCACCGGCACGTCCGTCATGGCCGTGAAGCTGTCCGCCTTTGCGGTGATCCTTCTGAATTCGGCTTTGTCGGAGGCGGACCACAGCGATGTGAATTCCCTGTCCGGTATGACGCACTGCAGGGATATCTGCGGATACTTTTTCTTCAGCTGCAGTATGCAGGAGGCCTCCAGGAGGGAAGCGCCCCTGCTCATCCCGCACATGAAGTGCGTAACGCCCCTTTCGGTTATCAGCTTTTCCATAACGGGCATAAGGAGGTTCTTCATTTTAACGGCCCCGGAGGACCGGCTGCAGTTCCAGGGCATGTTGTCGGGACTGTGTCCCGCCAGCACGCAGGTGGAGGGTATGTTGTTCTCGGTTTTGAAAAGTATCTGGCAGTCCATGATATATCTCCCAATAGCGAATATACGCTCAGTTTTATTCGAATATCCATTTGAATTATATATCACCGCCTTTGCCTGTGCAATCGAAAAATGAAAAAGAAAAAAAGAGTGACGGAATCGTCACTCTTTGATTTGCGTGTCTCACGCCCGTCGGAGCTGCTTCATGATCCTCTGAGGTGACATGCCCTTCGAGGAGAGCTCCATCACCTTTTCCAGGATCCCGTCGGCATGGGAGAACAGCATCCTGAGGCCTTCGCACAGATAATACCTGCACTGCTTCCCTTCGGAGTCGGCAGCGAAGCGGTCCTTGGGACATCCTCCGTTGCAGTAGGATATGTATGGACACCTGAGGCAGTCGGAGGAAAGGGAGCTCTTCTTTGCAAGGCCGAAGGCGCGCTGCTCCGGTCCGTCGACCATCAGCGGGAAATCGTCCTTTCCCAGGGTGCCCCTTCTGTGGAGGGTGTCGACGAAATGGTCGCAGGCGTATATGCCGCCGTCCTCCTCCGCGATGAGGGC
>JAGACT010000175.1 GCA_017613995.1 Eubacteriaceae bacterium | reverse complement strand
CATGTAATCCTTTGCCAGGACGTCGTCATAATGCAGCTTCACGCCGGTGTCGGCATATTTGCTGTAGCGGGCGATCATGTCTATATGCCCGCGGCTCATCATTTTCGACACCAGGTTCCTGGCGTTGTTCTCCAGGGCCGAGAGCCTCGAGGCAAATCTGAAATTGTAGTCCTTGTAGCGGTGGTTGACGCTCTTGACCTCCACCGTTATCGATTCGTTCTCCGACACGTACTCTCCCATGCCGAAGCCGGTCATGCTTTTCATCTCGACTTTACTCCGTTAAGTTCGTATGTTTTTCACATTATATCATATATGCTCTCCCGGAAGGAACAATAAGGGGACAGGCTGTTGTTTTTCTGGCCCGGGAGGCGCGGGGATGATGAAATGCTTTCGGGGAAAGCCCTCTTTCGTGTATAATGGTCCTGAAAAGGAGAAGAAAAATGCTTTCTGTTTTTGACATATACGACTACCTTCCCCGCACCGACTGCGGCAAATGCGTCCAGGGCAGCTGCATGGCCATGGCCAGGGCCGTCGCCGACGGGAAGCTGAAAGTGACCGAATGCACCTGGGTGAGCGAGGACGACCCGGTCTACGGGGAACTCTTCGAAATGATCAGGGAGGACGAATGTGAAAACTGAGCGGCTCACGTCCCTGGCCCTTCTGAGCGCCGCGGCCCTGATGCTCAGCTGGGTAGAGAGCATGCTGCCCGCCTTCAGCGCGGTGCCCGGGGTGAAGATCGGACTGGCCAACACCATGGGGCTGTTCGCCCTGTTCATGCTCTCCCCGAAGGACGCGTGGATAGTCACCCTGATAAGGATTGCCCTGTCCTCCCTGCTGTTCGGAAGCCTCTTTTCCCTGCTCTACAGCGTCTCAGGGGCTCTGGTGAGCCTGTCGGTGATGTGCCTGATGAGATCCTCGGGGATCTTCTCGGTGAGCGGAGTCAGCGTCGCCGGGGCGGTATCCCACAACGCCGGACAGATCCTGTGCGCCATGATCGTCATGCAGACGAAGGGGCTGGTGTACTACATGGCTCCCCTGATCGTCTCCGGCACCGCCGCGGGCCTCGCTGTGGGGGCGCTGTCGGCTCTGCTTTTAAAAAAGATCCCTCAGAAGTATTTCAGAAACATAGGCTGAAAAGCCCCGCCCCCCGGAAGGCGGTTGCTCACGGGAAGATCGGATAGTTTTACAGAACGGATTGCCGTATCGATCGCAGCAGTCCGTTTTTTTTACTGCTCTTCACCTGCTTTCGCCGGCGGAGAGCAAAACCCATACCGACAGTATGAGAAAAAGTTTTATTGGCGGTATCGGAAGTGTCTTCACCTCCCCTGTCTTACAGAGTATAATGAACGCAGATCATGATGATTCCGGAGGTCAAAACAATGAAGCTGACTCTTGCGGAGAATATCCGCGCATTTCGCAAAGACCGGAGGCTGACTCAGGAGCAGTTTGCCGAAGCCATGGGGGTGAGCGTCGGTTCGGTATACAAATGGGAAACGGGCCAGACGATACCGGAACTCGGCATGCTTGTTGAGATCGCGGACTTTTTCGACACCTCCATGGATGTTCTTCTTGGCTACAGGGTGAAGGACAACCGCATTGCGGCCATAGAAGAGAGATTGAGGGAATACTGCCGCGTCAGGGATCCCGAGGCACTGGCCGAAGCGGAGAAGGCGCTCAAAAAGTATCCGAATTCCTTTGAAGTCGTCCATGGCTGTGCTCAGGTGTACGCTTTCTTCGGTGTCGGCAGCAGGGATCACGCCGAATCCAGAAGGGCTCTGGAATTATACGAGCAGGCAAAGCTCCTGATCCCGCAGAATCATGATCCCGAGATCAGCGAGCAGACCATCAGCGGTGAAATGGCCACCGTCTGGATGCTTCTCGGCGAAAGGGAAAGAAGCATCCAGCTGCTGAAGAAAAACAACGCGGGCGGCTTATACAGCGATACGATCGGCATGATGCTGGCTCTGGATCTGAAAAAACATGAGGAGGCGGAGCCGTTCCTCGCTGAATCCCTGCTGGCCAGCACGATCGGTCTGGTGGATTCAGTTATCGGGTATGCGCTGGTACTGACCGGCAGAAGGGATCACGAAGCCGCGAAGCGGATGCTGTCGGGACTCATAGCGTATCTGGATCCCCTCAAGGAGGGGGAAAAAGCGGATTTCACCGATAAGATCATGGCCAGCATGCATACCGTGTTGGCTCATATCTATACGCTGGAAGGAAAACCCTCTGAAGCAGCACAGTGCCTTCGCAGAGTCCTTGAATCGGTCCGCAAGTTCGACGCCGCGCCGGATTACGGGATACGGACACTGCGCTACCCCATGCACCGCAGCGATGTCATCCTCAGCGACGGTCTGGGAGCCACGGCGTCTGACAGCGTCGAAGCGATCATGGAACTGCTGGGAAATCGGGAACTGTCCCGGATCTGGAAGGAAATGGCCGGCGATGAGAGACGATAGGAGCGCAGTCAATGTATTTGCGAACAGGAACTACCGGCTGGTCTTCCTCGGCGCGATGGTCTCGGAACTTGGCGCGCTTCTGTACAGTTTCGCAGTGAGCTTCTATATTCTGGAGATCAGCGAAAACAACGCCTTCCTGCAGGGCCTGTACCTGGCCCTGTGCGGAGCTGCCCTGCTGCTTTTCACACCTTTGGGCGGTGTGCTCGGGGACCGTTTCAGCAGATCAAAGATCATGTATGTCTGTGATTACGTCAGGGGGGCTATGATCATCCTGGCTTCAGTTCTTATGATGATCCTGCCGTCGCCGGCAGCACATATCGTGATCCTGTTCGTCCTCGGAATTCTGGGCAGTGCGGTCAGCGGTATCTTCAATCCCGCTGCCGGAGCGATGCTGCCGAATATCGTTCGTCCGGATCAGCTGCAGCAGGCGAACGCGTACTTTTCCATCAAGACTTCCATGGAGTCGGTCCTGGGAGTCGTGCTGGCCGGCATCCTCTATGCGGCACTGCCCGTGAACGTGCTTTTCATGGCGGTGGGCGCATGCTTTATTGCTTCGGGCATCTCGGAAATGCTGATCCGCTGTGCACACACACAGTCCGCGGAACCGATAACGCTGGCTCTGGCGGTCTCGGACATGAAAGAAGGCATCCGGTATCTGAGGGGAGAAAAAGCCATCATGGCAGTCCTGGGTGCGGTGCTGTTCATCAACTTCTTCATCACGCCGGTGACCGGAAATTTCATTCCGTACTTCATCAGGACGGATCTGGCGTCCGCCCCGGCCTATCTGTTCGACGGCGTCCTCAGGCCGGAACTGTGGTCGTCCGTGTTCAGCGTCTGCATAGGAACCAGCTCCCTGATCGGAGCCGTGATGATGAGCGCAGGGAAGCAGGAGGAAAAGTGCGGTCTGAAAGTCGCCAGAAGGCTGTGCGTCTTTTCAGGCGTGATTACCGCCATGGCCACCGGATATTGGTATCTGGTGGCCTCGGGCATCTCCCTGAACGGTTTTCTGCTGGTGTTCGGCGCGGGATGCCTTGCGGTAGGTTTCCTGCTCTCCCTTATCAATATTCCTCTCACCACCGCCATCCAGCGCAGGGTGGAAAGTAACATGCTCAGCAAGGTGAGCAGCATCCTGAGCGTAGGCTCCCAGGGAATGATCCCGATCGCCTCCGTAATGGCGGGGGCGGCGCTCCAGGCTTTCGGCAGCACGATGCTTCTCGCAATCTGCGCAGCCGGGTTCACCGTCACCGCACTTCTGCTCCTGACGAACAGGCATGCCAGATCACTGTAGGGGATGCCTTCCGATCATTCCGGCGTCCCGCACCCTCCCTTCAGATCGGCAGAAATCATGTCAGCATGGGAAACGTAATAATCAGCAAAGCCGGTCACTTCGCGGCTGGGGATCTCCCGTCCGCGCAGTGACCGGCACTCATTCCTGTAAAAGACCGTAAACTTTCCTGAACAGCCGCCCCGAGGGCGAAGTCTTCGGCTCCCTACGGTCTTCTTATGTTCCTTCTTTCGGCGAAGCGCTCCCGTATGAGCGCCTCCCCCCTTTCCAGCATACCGTCGATATCATTTATGCCTTCACCGGCCTGCCTGAAGCAGCGGTATTCCCTGCCGAGGCCTTCGGGATGGGGAAGCCTGTAGGCTCCGCAGTCGCTGCCCAGGGCAACGTTCGCGCCGATCTCCAGGGCCCTTCTGATATTAGCCATCTGGGAGGCATGTATCCTCGAAAGGTTCTCCTCGTCGAAGCGGCCGCAGCCCATCAGGGCGTCGGTCACGGCCACGGTGGGCACCCATACGGGGGCGTCATCCCCCCTGAAGAGATCCAGGGTTCCCCTGTGCATGTAAAAGCCGTGCTCTATGCTGTCGGCTCCCGCTTCGATGCAGTCGCGGACGGTCGCGTCACCGTTCACGTGCACCATGACCGCCAGGCCCAGGCTGTGGGCATGCTTCACGAAGGAGACTATCTCCCTTTTCGGCAGGGGCCCGGGACTGAGAGCTCCGAATTCTGAGAAGTCCAGTATTCCGCTGGCCATCAGCTTGATGAAATCGGCTCCGTCCTTTGCGGCGCTGTCGATAAGAGCCTTCATGGAATACTCGTCCTCGAAGGCATGACCGACTATGGCTCCGTAGAGCCCTTTTCTGTGGATGCCGTGGGAGGGAGAAAGGTATTTTATCCCGTATTCAGGCGCCAGGGCGCGGGCGAGCATGCTCACTCCCATATGGTCGCCCCCGTCGCGGATGAAGGCGATCCCCGCGCTGCGGTAAGCCTCCAGTCTTTCCCTGACCACCGCCTCACAGGGTCCCTGCCGGTGGATAGCCACGGCGTCCTTGTAGTTCACGCCGTCCATGATGATATGTGTATGAAGTTCGCCGAACATTTTTCTCCTCAAAAAAAGGCTGTCCCGCGGACAGCCTTTTCGCACCGTGTTATATCCTGAATCTTGCAGCGGCCTTGTAGATGACGAAGCATACCAGCGTGTACACCGGGATGGCGAAGAAGCTCTTTATGATCCTTACCACAAGCATCAGGGGCAGGGGCCAGCCGTACTGGAGTCCCAGTCCGAGACCGCTGATGAGGATGTCTCCGATGATCATTCCCAGGGTGACTGCGAACAGCATCTTCGGCATGATCTGTCTGGCGGGATCGTTTCCGGGATTGCGGGTCACCATCACGATGACTATCACGGAATATACTACGAACGCCGCCGCCACCAGCACTATCGTCAGAGTGCTCACCACAGTGGGTGCGCCGCTGGAGGGGCTGATGATGTACAGGACTCCGTCGGTGAAGGACAGCGTACCGTTCACGAGGAGAATGGCCGTGACCACCAGCAGAAGTCCGAGGTAGCATACCACGTTGTAGATGTTGTACTTTGCCCTGCTTGCGGTCTCATTTTTGCCGGAACGGGCGAATACCAGGCCGGGGACGAAGCCTATCATCGCGCTGGCAAGGGTAAGTATCGGGTTCATTGCCATGCCCGACTTGTCCATGAGCACGAGGCCGAGGATATCGACGATCACGCCGACACCCGCTCCCCAGAAGGGGCCGAGGATGATACCCGCCATGATGATGGGCACGGAAACGAAGCTGAATCGTGCCACCGGCAGGATGTAGATCTCAAAGGGCTTTACCACAAGCGCGAGAGCCACAAATAAAGCTGCAATAACGAGCTGCCTGGTACTGAGTCCTTTTTTGGAAGACTTGGTGTTGTTGTTTACCATAATTTTTCCTTTCCCAAAGCGCTCCGCTACAAACGTCACAGACGTTAGGTTCAGCGGACGAAGCAAGGTATCGCGGGATATCCCTTCGGGCGCAGGCAACTTCCCATCCTGCGCAACTTGACGCACCTTGCCTACTCTGAATACAAATGGATTTTTTATTATCACGGAGCCGCGGTGCGGCTCCGCCATAACCGGTTGTCAGTTCAGGTGAGATCTCAGGCCTTTACGGGGCCGAACTTGCCCTGACGGTAAGCACGGTTGTACTTTCTTCCGCTCTTGTCCCTCATGGCGAGAGCTTCAGCGGCGTAGATGGTGCCGATCATATCCCTGTCGCAGGGATCCATGATGGCGGAATCGAGACCTGCTCTGATGGCCATGCACATGCAGTTCTGATTGACGATCTTTCTCACGGGCATGTCGAAGGAGATGTTGGAGATGGCTCCGGTGATCTTCACTTCGGGAGCATACTCATGGATGCGGATGATGCACTGCTCGAAGTTCTCCATGGCGGTGGCGCTGGTGGACAGAGCCATGACGCAGGGATCGATGTGGAACTTCTTTAAGTCCACTCCGTACTTGTTGGCCTTGTCGATCATGCTCTTGGCGATGTCGACCTTCCTTTCCACGTCCATGGGGATACCGTCCTGGTCGCAGGTGAGTCCGACGACTTCCCATTCCGTCCCGGCGATGAGCGGGAAGATGGTCTCGCACTTGGTTCCCTCTTCGTTGACGGAGTTCACCATGCCGGGCTTCTTCACGTGTCCCTCGTTGAGGATCCTGGCCAGCAGTTCAGCGTTGGGGCTGTCGATGCACAGCGGGGTATCGCTGTTGGCCTGCATCAGGTTGATGAGCCATACCATTGCGTCGTATTCGAGATCGGCCTCCACGCTGGGGGCGCAGTCAAGGAAGTCCGCACCGGCCTCGGTCTGGGCAATGGTCCTCTTGATGATGAGCTCTTCGTTGCGCTCCAGGATGGCCTTCTTGATCGAAGGGATGGCTCCGTTTATCTTTTCGCCGATAATAATCATAGATTTTCCTCCACAAAACTTGTAACTTAAATCCCTCAGCGGCCTTATGCCGCTGATCCTGTATGTATTATACAATAAAAAAACGATCAATTTTATATTTTTCAAGCACCGGAAGATCAAAAGCCCTTCCCTTTGCAGTCCGGGGACTCCCCTTCGGGTGCCAGCGGGCACCGGCGCAGCCCGCTGCCCGGGAAGATTTTGGTTAAAACGGAGTCTTTCAAAACTGCAGAATTCGATTTCATGCTTTACTATGGCCTTGCGGATATAGTATAATTGAGCCAGTAATCAACAATTATCCAGGAGGAGACCATGTCAAAGGTAAAGGTTAATTTTACATTTGCGGACACCATAAATGAATTCGAGACGGGCACGCTGCTTTCCAACGCCTGCTCGGAAGCGGGATTCGCCCAGGATCTGGTCTGCGGCGGAAACGGGAAATGCGGAAAATGCGCCGTGGAGATAAAATGCGACGGAAAGAGAGAGACCGTTCTTTCCTGCAAATATCAGCTGGAAAAGGACATCGAGGTCATCAGGATCTTCAACCGCGCCGACAGGGTAGTCAACGTTCTGACCACCAACAACAACCTGAACTGCGCCATCAATCCCATGCTCAGCTTCCTGCATGTGACGGGAGAGGACATCATGCCCGACCACTGCGGCAGCTACGAAATGAAGATAAAGGAAAAGTACAAGCTGGAAGTGAGCTACCACACCCTGAAGAAGCTCGCCCGCACCGCCAGCGTGGACGCCACGGACAAGGACTTCAACTTCGTGGTGTTCAACGACGAGATCATCGACGTCAACTACGATGACGACGACGCACTGTACGGCCTTGCCATAGACATCGGATCCACCACCGTGGCAGCCTACCTGTACGACATGACGGAAGCCAAGCTCATCGGGACCTATTCCTCGCTGAACGCCCAGACTGCCCTGGGAGCGGACGTCATAAGCAGGATCGGCTACTGCGTCAAGGAGCCCGACGGAGTGGAGGTCATGCAGAAGAAGGTCTGCGACACCATCAACAAGCTGCTGGCCCAGGCCAGGGAGCGGGACGGCATCAACACCGACCGGATCTACCATACCTGCCTGTGCGGAAACTCCACCATGCAGCATCTCTTCCTGGGACTGTTCCCCAAGAGCCTCGGCAACGCGCCCTTCGTCTCCACCACCCACGACACGGTGCAGATTAAGGCCTCCGAGGTGCCCCTGGATCTGAACCCCGAATGCGTGATCACCTACCTGCCTCTTCTGGGAGGCTTCGTGGGAGCGGACACCACCGCAGTGCTCATCGGCCTGGAGGATGACGGAAACGTCCGCCTTGCCATAGACCTGGGCACCAACGGCGAGATCGCCGTGGGCACCAAGGAGCGCTACGTCATCGCCTCCACGGCCTGCGGCCCCGCCCTAGAGGGCGCCGGACTCAGCTGCGGCATGAGAGCCGCGGACGGTGCCGTGCAGCACTTCAAGATCAACGACGACGGCAGCTGCGAGCTGGACGTTATCGGAAACTGCGAGCCCACCGGCATCTGCGGAAGCGGCATCATCGACATCCTGGCGGAGCTGATCCGTCACGACGTCATCAACTCCCGCGGCCAGATGATGACCAGGGAAAAGTACGTCGAGAGAAAGGGCGAGGATCTGCTGTGCGAGAGGCTCATCAAGCTCGACGACGGCATCAACGCCTTCAAGGTGGCGGAGGGAGTCACCTTCTCCCAGCTGGACGCCCGTGAGATCCAGAAGGCGAAGGCCGCCATCATGGCGGGCTGCCTGATGATAATCGAAAAGTACAGCAGGGAATACAAGGACGGCAAGTTCAGGCCCGAGGACATCCACGAGGTCTGCCTGGCCGGAGCCTTCGGCAACTATCTGGCAGTGGATCAGGCCCAGCTGATCGGCCTGTTCCCGGACATCCCCGGAGTGCCCGTGCGCAGCATCGGAAACGGCGCCGGCACCGGTGTCCAGATGTATCTTCTGGACAAGGGCAGCGTAAAGAAGTGCCGCACGGTCCAGCAGAACGCGGACCATACCGAGCTGAACTTCGAAGACGATTTCATGGAAACATACTTTGACGAAATGACATTCAAAAATGCCAACTTCTGATCGACGGCATACGATGGCAGAGCGGATACGCTCTGCCGTTTTAATGCTATTTAGTGCCCGGGACGGACCTGTTTTATTGACACCAGAGGGATAAAAATGGTATTCTTTTAATGTAATCAGAAGGATGAGCGGTCACTGACGGGATCGGGTGGAGCACCACCAAGGAACCGCATCGTCCTGAAAACGCCGACCGTCTGGGCGCACCTGTAAAACAAGATACAAGTGCGCCCTTTTGATTTCAGCAGAAAGGACCACACATGAAAAAAGTAGGAATAGTGATGGGGAGCGACAGCGATCTTCCCGTTGTGAAAAAGGCGTGCGACACCCTGACCGAGCTGGGAATACCTTTTGAACTGCATGTCTATTCGGCCCACAGGACCCCCGAAGAGGCCAGGGCCTTCGCGGCCGGGGCCGTGCAGAACGGTTTCGGAGCGATAATCGCCGCCGCCGGCATGGCGGCGCATCTCGCCGGAGCCCTGGCGGCCAACACGGTGCTGCCCGTGGTGGGCATACCGGTGAAGAACGATACCCTGGACGGGCTTGACGCCCTGCTGTCCACGGTGCAGATGCCCTCGGGCATCCCCGTAGCCACTGTGGGCATAAACGGAGCGGCCAACGCGGCCCTGCTGTGCGCCGAGATACTGGCCGTCGAGGACGAGGGTCTCAGGGAGAAGCTGCTGGAAAAGAGAAGGGCTGCAGCGGAGGCGGTGCTGGAAAAGGACCGCGCCATAATGAGCAGACTCTGAAAAACATTCTTGAAAACAACATAAATACAAAACAAAAGCAAAAGGAGAAAAAGAAGAATGGAACTGGTTTACACCGGAAAGACGAAGAACGTTTACGCACTGGAGGACGGCAATTATCTGCTGAAATTCAAGGATGACTGTACGGGAAAGGACGGAGTGTTCGATCCGGGAGAGAATTCCATCGGACTTACTATAGAGGGAGTCGGCCTCAACAACCTCAAGATGAGCATCTACTATTTCGAGATCCTGGAGAAACTGGGCGTGCGCACCCACTACGTGGCGGCGGATCTCAATGAGACCACCATGACCGTGCGCCCCGCCAAGGTGTTCGGAAACGGACTCGAGGTGATCTGCAGAAAGAGGGCCGTGGGAAGCTTCCTGCGCCGTTACGGCGAGTACGTGGAGGAGGCGGCCGAACTTCCCTACTATGTGGAGACCACCTTCAAGAACGACGAGAAGGGCGACCCCCTGGTAACCAAGGACGGCCTTATCGTTCTCGGCATCATGAACGACAAGCAGTATGAGGACATCAAGGAGATGACCCAGAAGATCACGAAGGTCATCTCGGACGATCTCGAAAAGAGGGGCCTCGACCTTTACGACATCAAGTTCGAATTCGGCTACGACAGGAACGGGGATGTCATGCTCATCGACGAGATCGCATCCGGAAACATGAGGGTCTACAAGGACGGTTCCTACATCGGACCCATGGAGCTTTCCGACATATTCTTCGCATAGGAGCATCAGATGGGAGGATATTTCGCGGTAACCTCCGTAAGAGACTGCCTTTCGGACGTGTTCTTCGGCACTGACTACCATTCCCACCTGGGGACATCCAACGCGGGAATGGCTGCCTGGAATGCCAGAGACGGTCTCCAGAGAGAGATCCATTCAATAAAAAACGCCCCCTTCAGGACGAAGTTCGCCGAACTGCTGAGCACTATGAGCGGCACCTCCGCCATGGGCATCATCAGCGACTCGGATCCCCAGCCCCTGCTGATCCGTTCGAGGCTGGGCTGCTTCGCCGTGGGCTTTACGGGCATCATCAACAACGCGGACGAACTGGTGGACAGATACATACTTCCCGACCGGGGACATCTTGACCCCATGGGAGGAGGAAAGATCAATTCCACCGAGCTTCTCGCGTCCCTCATAAGCCTGAAGGATTCCTTCACCGAAGGCATCGCCTTCGCCCAGGAAGTCATAGACGGCACTGCGTGCGTCGTGATACTCCGGGAGGGAGGCAGCATCATCGCCGCCAGGGACCGCGACGGCAGGCTTCCGGTGCACATTGGATCGGCCGACGGAGCGAAGGCGGTATCCTTCGAGGCCTTCGCCTACCAGAAGCTGGGCTTCTGTGACGAGTACGAGCTTGGCCCCGGGGAGATCGCGGAAGTGTACCCCGACAGGATCAACATCCTGTCAGAGGCCAGGAGCGAGAAAAAGCTCTGCGCCTTCCTCTTCAGCTACTACGGCTATCCCACCAGCACCTACGAGGGGATAAACGTGGAGATGATGCGCTATGCCAACGGCAGGATAATGGCCGAGAACGAGATGAAGGCGGGCGCCCTTCCCGATATAGACTACATCGGAGGCGTGCCTGATTCCGGAACGCCCCACGCCATCGGCTACGCCGCGGCGGCGGGGATACCCTTCGCCAGGGCATTCATCAAGTACACACCCACATGGGCAAGAAGCTTCATGCCCGACAACCAGACGGACCGCAACAGGGTCGCGAGGATGAAGCAGCTCCCGATAAAGGAACTTATCGAGGGCAAAAAACTGATGTTCGTTGACGATTCCATCGTAAGGGGCACCCAGATGAGGGAGACCGTCGAGTTCCTGTATGAGAACGGAGCCCGGCAGGTACATATGCGTTCCGCGTCTCCCCCCATCATGTGTTCCTGCAAATATCTGAACTTCTCACGCCAGACGGATGAGAAGGAACTGATCGCCAGAAGGGTGATCCTTTCCCTGGAGGGCGAGGAGGGCCTTTCCCATCTCGACGAATACAGCGACGGCGCCACGGAAAGGGGCCGCAGACTCAGGAAGGCCATCTCGGATGAGCTGGGCTTCGATTCGCTGGATTTCCAGTCGGTGGACGGGATAGTCAGGGCCATCGGTATGGAAAAGTGCGAACTGTGCACTTACTGCTGGGACGGAAAGGAGTAAAGCATGGCATACAAATCTGAATCCGAGGCGTACCGCGCCTCCGGAGTCGACATCACCGAAGGCTACAGAGCCGTGGAACTGATGAAAAAACACATAAAGAGGACCCAGACCCCCGGAGTGCTCTCCCCCATAGGAGGGTTCGGAGGCCTGTTCGCCCCGGACATGAAGGGCATGAAGGAACCGGTGCTGGTTTCGGGCACCGACGGAGTCGGCACGAAGCTGAAGCTGGCATTCCTTCTGGACAGACACGACACAGTGGGAATCGACTGTGTGGCGATGTGCGCCAACGACATAGTGTGCTGCGGAGCGTCCCCCCTGTTCTTCCTGGATTACATCGCCTGCGGAAAACTCTCCGCGGAGAGGGCCGAGCAGATAGTCAAAGGCATCTCCGACGGATGCGTCCAGGCAGGAGCCGCCCTGATCGGCGGAGAGACCGCCGAGATGCCCGGGTTCTATCCCCAGGACGAATATGACCTGGCGGGCTTCTGCGTGGGCATGGGTGACAGGGAGAAGCTCATCGATCCTGCGGGAGTGTCGGACGGCGACGTGATAATCGCCCTGGCCTCCAGCGGAGTCCATTCCAACGGCTTCTCCCTGGTGAGAAAGCTCTACGACGAAAAGGCTCTGATGAGTCCCGACCCGGACTTCTCGGGACGCCTTCCCGCGGAGGTGCTCATAACCCCCACCAGGATCTACGTGAAGAGCATACTCAGCCTGATCTCCCAAGTGCCCGTGAAGGGCATCTCCCACATCACGGGAGGAGGATTCTTCGAGAACATTCCCAGGAGCATCCCGGAAGGATACGGCGCGGTTATAGACAAAAGCGCGGTGAAGATCCTTCCCGTCTTCGAGATCCTTCAAAGGAGGGGCGGCATATCCGAAAGGGATATGTTCAACACCTACAACATGGGCGTGGGCATGACGGTGATCACTTCTCCCGCCGATGCCGACAGAGCCCTTCAGATCCTCAGGGAGGACGGAGAGGACGCCTACGCGATCGGGCGTGTCGCCAAGGGTGCGGAAAGGCTCGAATTATGCTGAAGCAGACCATGAACGTCGCCGTGCTGGTTTCCGGCGGCGGCACCAACCTGCAGGCCATACTGGACGAGCAGGAAAAGGGGAACATAAAAAGCGGGAAAGTCGTGCTGGTGATCAGCGACCAGAAGGGGGCCTATGCCCTGAGCCGGGCCCGGGATCACGGCATCCGCGCGGAAGTGGTGGCCAGAAGAGAATGCGCATCCCAGAAGGAGTTCGAGGAGCGTATCCGCGGCCTCATCGAGGAATGCGGCATAGACCTGATGGTCCTGGCGGGATTCCTGTCGATCCTTTCCGAGGATTTCACGGCAGATTACCCGAAAAGGATCATAAACATACATCCGTCCCTCATACCCAGCTTCTGCGGCAGGGGCTTTTACGGCCTCAGGGTCCATGAAGCGGCCCTGGCCAAGGGAGTCAAGGTGAGCGGGGCCACCGTGCACTTCGTGAACGAGATACCCGACGGAGGAGAGATAATCTTCCAGAAGGCAGTGGAGGTCGAAGAGGGGGACACCCCGGAGATCCTCCAGAGACGCATCATGGAGCAGGCCGAATGGAAGCTCCTTCCCATGGCAGTGGAGAAGGTATGCAGCGACATGTTAAAGGAGGAGATACAGTGAACATCTATTCAACACCCGACATAAGGACCATACTCGCCCCCACGGAGTACGTGGGCAGGGGGATCATCATCGGCACCAGCGCCGACGGAAACAGCGCCGTATGCGCGTACTTCATAATGGGACGCAGCGAGAACTCCCGCAACAGGATCTTCTCGGAGGACGGCAGCAGAGTATACACGGAAGCCTTCGAGCCCGAAAAACTGAAGGATCCCTCCCTGATAATCTACAACGCAGTGCTGGAGCACGACGGCAGACTGATCGTCACCAACGGCGATCAGACCGACACCGTAAAAGACGGACTGGAAAAGGGCCTCTCCTTCTCCGAAGCGCTTGAGTCCAGGGCCTTCGAGCCCGACGGTCCCAACTTCACCCCCAGGATCAGCGGGATACTCGACCTGAGGGGGGGCTACCGCTATGAGATGAGCATCCTCAAGAGCGTCGACGAAGAGGGAAGCGACTGTGCGAGATACACCTTCTCCTATCCCTCAAAGCCCGGGCTCGGACATTTCATCCATACATACGTGGACAACGGCGAACCGCTGCCCACCTTCCAGGGAGAGCCCGAGAGGGTCATGATCCCCTCCGGGATCGACGAATTCACTTCCGAAGTGTGGAACAGCCTCAACGAGGCCAACCGCATCTCCCTTTACGTGAGATACACGTCCCTTACGGACGGGACGTTTACCAGAAGACTGATAAACAAGAATACGAGGTGATCAGAATGCAGGAATTCACTTTAAAATACGGCTGCAACCCCAATCAGAAACCCTCCAGGATCTTCATGGAGGACGGAAGCGACCTTCCCGTGGAGATTCTCTCGGGAAGACCCGGCTACATCAACTTTCTTGACGCCCTCAACTCGTGGCAGCTGGTCACGGAGCTGAAAAAGGCCACGGGCCTTGCCTCCGCGGCATCCTTCAAGCACGTGAGTCCCGCGGGCGCCGCGACGGGCATCGTCCTTTCGCCCGAGCTCAAGCGCGCCACCTTCACCGACGACATCGTGGGTCTCGACGATTCCCCTCTGGCCTGTGCCTACGCCAGGGCAAGGGGCACCGACCGCATGAGTTCCTTCGGTGACTGGATAGCCCTTTCGGACGTATGCGACCTTACCACCGCGAAGCTCATCAGAAGGGAAGTTTCCGACGGAGTCATCGCTCCCGGATACACCCCCGAGGCTCTGGAGCTGCTCAGACAGAAAAAGAAGGGGAATTACCCCATCATAGCCATCAGCGAGGAATACGTGCCCAGTGTGCTGGAAAGGCGCAGCGTGTACGGCATCACCTTCGAACAGGGACGCAACGATTTCCCCATCAGCGAGGAGCTGATGGGAAACGTGGTCACGAAGATAAAGGACCTGCCGAAGGAGGCCGTAAGGGACCTGATCGTCTCCCTTATCACCCTCAAGTACACCCAGTCCAACTCCGTATGCTTCGCCTTTGACGGACAGGCGGTGGGAGTGGGCGCCGGACAGCAGTCGAGAGTGCACTGCACCCGTCTGGCGGGCGGCAAGGCCGACACCTGGTTCCTCAGGCAGTCCGAGCGGGTGCTTTCCCTGCCCTTCAGAGAAGGCCTCACAAGGCCGGACCGTGACAACGTCATCGACGGATACATAAACCACAACGAGGACGACGTCTGCGCGGACGGCATCTGGCAGAAGTACTTCTCCGAAAGGCCCGAGCCCTTTACGAAGGAACAGCAGAGAGATTATCTTGACTCCATTAAGGGAGTCAGCGTGGGGAGCGACGCGTTCTTCCCCTTCAGCGACAACATCCAGAGGGCCGCTGCCAGCGGAGCTTCCTACATCGCCCAGCCCGGCGGAAGCGTCAGGGACGACGACGTCATCAGGGAATGCGACGAACGCGGCATCGCCATGGTCTTCACGGGAATGAGACTGTTCCATCACTAAACGAAAGCATTTACATATCCAGGGAGGTATCAGCATGAAGATAATGGTAGTCGGCTCCGGCGGAAGAGAGCATGCGATAATCAAAAAGATCAGACAGAATCCCTTGGCGGAGAAGATATACTGTCTTCCCGGCAACGGCGGGATAGCCCGGGACGCCGAATGCGTACCGATCAAGGCCACGGATATCGAGGGCATAAGGAAGTTCGCTAAGGAGAACGCGGTGGATTATGCGGTGGTCTCCATGGACGACCCCCTCATCCTCGGCTGTGTGGACGCGCTGAACGAGGAGGGCATCCCCTGCTTCGGCCCTGTGAAGGACGCCGCGATCATCGAGGGGAGCAAGATATTCTCCAAGAACCTCATGAAGAAGTACGGCATACCCACCGCACAGTACGAGACCTTCACCGACTGCGGCGAAGCACTGCGCTACATCGATGAGCTCCCGGAGCCCATCGTCGTCAAAGCGGACGGCCCTGCCCTCGGAAAGGGCGTGATAATAGCCGAGACCAGGCAGGAAGCCCGGCAGGCCGTCATCTCCATGATGCAGGACGGCAAGTTCGGCGAATCCGGTTCGAAGATCGTCATAGAGGAGTTCCTGACCGGTCCCGAGGTATCGGTACTGTCCTTCACGGACGGCAAGGTCGTGGTGCCAATGGTATCCTCCATGGACCACAAGAGGGCCCTCGACAATGACGAGGGGCTCAACACAGGAGGAATGGGGACCATCGCTCCTAATCCCTGCTACACGAAGGAGATCGCGGACGAATGCATGGAGAAGATATTCATCCCCACCATGAACGCCATGAACGCCGAAGGCCGCACCTTCAGGGGCTGCCTGTATTTCGGACTGATGCTCACCGAGAGAGGTCCCAGGGTGATAGAGTACAACTGCCGCTTCGGCGATCCCGAGACCCAGGTGGTGCTTCCCCTGATGGAAAGCGACCTGCT
>JAGACT010000174.1 GCA_017613995.1 Eubacteriaceae bacterium | reverse complement strand
GTCCGAGAGTATCACGGCCCTGTAGCGCTCAGCGGGATCCTCGCATGCGGGATCGATTATTATGCCCACGGGGGTGAGGACATGGCCCGAGGCCCCTATGGTATCGTCCAGCAGGCTGCCGATGGACATGTAAAAGCTGCAGGCGTCGGGCCTGCTCCTGTCGAGGCGCTCCAGCTGTACGATATAGCCCACATCCTCCGTCATGTCGTAAAGGGTCTGGGCCGCGGGCGAATAGAACTGCTTTAAGACCCCGTCGGTGGGATCATTGGGGTTCGGGAGCTTCGCGTCGTTGGATACTGACGGGAAGTAGTATTCCCCGGTGAAGAACCAGTTGACCCCGGCAAAGGGCTCGGAGCCCCGATCAGAGAACTTGCGGTTGAAAAATTCGAAGACCTTGTCCTCCGAGGTGAAGCACTCCCCCGTCAGGGGATCGGTCAGCTTCTGGGGCCAGCCCGAGAGCCACAGGGCGTTGGATGCCGCCGCGGCCCAGCAGTGGTTGGCGTCGTAGCCTTTCCAGGGCATGGCCCAGCAGTCCCACTTCTCGGCGTCGACGAAGGAAGTCTGCACCAGCTTCAGCGGCGTGAGGTCCGTTTCCGAGTAGTTCTCGGTGATGGCGGCCACGGTCGTCGCCGCGTTCTGTTCGTTAAGCCCGGTCAGTATCAGGACCCTCTCCCCCGCGGAAGTCTGTATTGTAACGTTGACGGAAATGATCTGCGCCTCTCCGCTGCCTCCGCCTTCCAGCTGATGATCCGGTCCAGCGCCATGGCGGGGGCGGGGACGAGCAACATAAAAGCAGCCAGCAGCAGAGCCAGTATCTTTTTCATATATCTCTCCGGATGTTTTGTGAGCCAGCCGTTATCGGACAAAAAACAAAGACAGTCACTGACTGCCTTAGATTATACACCATGAGGGGATCCGTTTCCAGCGAAACCACTGACGGTGTGAAATTACTGGTGGAGCCGGGGAGAATCGAACTCCCGTCCAAAAACACGTCCACAGGACTTTCTCCGGGTGCATCACACTGTTCTCTCTCGCATCAGCCGGGCACAGGGCGCGAAGCCCGGAAGACGCATGCCTGTTGTCACAGCACTGCTACAGGTTTTACAGCACAGTTACCCGTCATGATCTGATGCACTCTTCGGGCCTGACGGGAGAACCCGGGAGTACATGCTGCTTAAGCAGCAAATGCAAAGTTATCGTTTGCGTTTATGTTTAAGTTCCCGTTTTTATAGATGTCCGGGGCATCTACCCGCTTATCCTGATTCAGTATCCCTGTCGAAACCATTGCGGCCCCTTAGCGATTCTTCATGACGCGCTCGATGTTTCTCTGCGCGTCCTTTTTGGCGCTGGCTTCACGCTTGTCGTAAAGCTTTTTGCCCTTTCCGACCCCGAGGCTCATCTTGACGTAGGCTCCCGAGAAGTGCAGGTCCACCGGCACGAGGGTGTAGCCCTCCTTGCGGGTCTTGTCGTAGAGCCTGGCGATCTCCTTTTTGTGCAAAAGGAGCTTTCTCTGCCTGAGGGGATCCTTGTTGAAGATGTTCCCCTTCTCGTAGGGGCTGATGTGCATGTTCTCCACGAACACCTCCCCGTTTTTCACGAAGGCGTAGCTGTCCTTAAGATTGACCCTGCCCTCTCTGAGGCTCTTTACCTCGGTTCCGGACAATGAGATACCGGCCTCATAGATATCCTCTATGAAGTATTCATGGTATGCGATCTTGTTCTTGGCAATTATCCTGCCGTCGTCCTTTTTCTTACCCATGACGGTTGTACCTCACAAATCCGTATTATATATAATACGGGCCTTTCCTGTCAATGGAAAGGCCCGTTAATAATCCTAGTTTAATCTTAAAACGGCTTTTTTTACAGCCCCAGAAGCATCCTGTCCGTGGCAAGAGCCCTGCCGGCGATGTCGCTGAAGCGCTCCGTCAGGTCGCTGACCGTAAGGTGGCTTCTCTCCTCCCCGCAGGTGTCGAAGATGATCTTGCCCCGGTCCATCATGATGGTGCGGTTGCCCATTTCGAGGGCGCTCTGCATGTTGTGGGTGACCATGAGGCATGTAAGGCTGTTTTCCGTCACCATGTCGTTGGTGATCTTTATAACCGTGTCCGCGGTGGCGGGATCCAGCGCGGCGGTATGCTCGTCCAAAAGCAGGATCTTTGGCGGGTTGAAGGTGGCCATCAAAAGGGTCAGGGCCTGGCGCTGTCCTCCGGACAGGAGCCCCACCTGCTGTTCCATCATGTCCTCCAATCCCATGCCCAGAAGGGAGAGCTTCTCCCTGAAGGCGGCCTTCTCGGCTTTGGTGACGGTGGAGAGCCATCCTCCCCTGCCCGCGGCCAGGGCCAGGTTCTCCTCGATGGTCATGCCCGGGGCGGTGCCCCTCATGGGATCCTGGAAGAGCCTGCCTATGTTGTGGGCCCTTCTGTACTCCTCCAGCATGGTGATGTCCTCCCCGTCCAGGAAGATGCTGCCGCAGTCGGTGAAAAAGTCCCCGCATATGGCGCCGAACAGGGTGGATTTTCCGGCCCCGTTGGAGCCGATGATGGTCACGAAATCGCCTTTTCTGACGTGAAGGCTGATGTCGTCCAGGGCCTTCTTGGCGCTGGCGGACCCTATGTTGAAGGTCTTGGTCACGTTCTCGAGTCTAAGCATGGCCTTCCTCCCCCTTTCCCGATGCGTGCTGGGCCTTGCGCCTGTGGATCGGAACGCGGCTCTTCATGTAGGGGATGAAGATGGCGAAGATGACTATCACCGATGAGACCAGCTTCAGCATGAAGGTGGGCATGTTGAACCTCAGGGCTATGGTGTATACCAGGCGGAACACGAAGGCGCCCATTACTGCACCGATGGCCCTCAGGGGGATCTTTCCCCTGCCCATGAAGGCGCGGCCGATAAGAAGGGAGGCCAGGGCCACGGTCAGCATTCCGCTGCCGATGTCGATGTTGGCGGATTTCTGCATGGCCGCCAGCAGGGCTCCCGACAGAGCCGTGAAGGAATTGGAGATGCACAGTCCCACGGTGATGATCATCACCGTGTTGATGCTGGAGGAGCGCACCATGTCCGGATTGTTGCCGGTGGCCCTCAGGGCCAGTCCGAAACGGGTCTTCAGGAAAAGCGACAGGAAGATGACCACGAAGCTCACTGCCAGGATAATGACCAAAAGGCGGTGCGCCCCCTTCAGGGGGGTGTCCGAGAGCATCTCCTTGGACAGTGTGAATACGGTGGCCGCCTTGTTAAGGTTCAGTATGGAGCTGCCCCCCATGATGGCTATGTTCACGGAGTACAGTCCAGTATTGACGATGATTCCCGAAAGAAGGCTGTCTATGCCCATGCGGGTCTGGAGCACCGCGGTGGTCAGTCCCGACAGCATTCCCGCAAGCATGGCAGCCGGGACAGCCAGCAGTGGATGTCCCGACAGTGCCACGACGCTTCCAACGCAGGCGCCCAGTGTGAAGCAGCCGTCGGTGGAAAGGTCGCAGATATTCAGCATTGAGTAGCTCAGAAAAAGAGCCAGTACCGTAAGGGAGCTGATCAGCCCCAGCTCCAGGGCAGTCTGAATCAGACTGAGGATTGGTGACATTTGTTTCTCCGGTCAGTTCGATTGTTCTCAGAAGCTCTCAGCGGTCTGGATGGGCTTGACTTCCTGGCAGAGGGGTCCGAAGAGCCCTGCGATATCGTCATAGTTGAAGCCCAGCTTTTCGCAGATCTCGGTGTTGACGGTGGCGGTGCCGTTGTCGAAGGTCATTACCGGTACGGTGCCGGGATCCTTTTCGTTGAGCAGGATGTCCGCTGCCATCTCTCCGGCCATTTTGCCCAGGTTGGCGTAATCCACTCCGTAGCCCAGGAAGGCTCCGTTGAGGGCGAAGGAATCGGCTCCCGTGAAGTGGGCGATGCCCGCGTCGGCCAGGGTCTCGTAGATGGAGAGCTCGGCGCTCATGATGGTGTTGTCCTGGGGCGTGAATACCACTTTGACTCCGTCACGGGCCAGGGCTTCCGCCGCCAGCATGACTTCGTCGACGTTGGTCCCGGTCCTCTCGACGCTCTCCACTCCCCTGGCTTCCAGGTACGCCCTGGCGTCCGCTATGGCCTGGGTGGAAGCATCCTGTCCGAGATCGTAGAGGAAGCCCACCTTGTCGATATCGGGATACATGGCGAAGATCAGGTCGAACACGGAATTGGTGTCGAGATAATCGCTGGTGCCGGTGATGTTCGTGCCGGAACCGTTCATGTCGTCGGTGAGGCCGCATCCCACGGGATCGGATACCGCCGAGAACACCACGGGGATGTCCACGTCTTCGGTGGCAGCCTGCATGGCCAGGGCCACGGGGGTGGCGATGCCGATCATCAGGTCCACTTCGTTGGCGATGAAGTTGGCGATGATCTGGTTGAGGACGTTGGCGTCCGCGTTGCAGTTCTGGCGGTCATACTCGAAGACCACTCCCTTTTGTGCGGCGATCTCGTCCAGGGCCTTCACTATGTTATCCTCTATCTGGTCGAGGGAGGCGTTGGGCACGTAGTTGCAGATGCCGATCTTGTAGACTTTCTTGTCGCCGGAGCCGGAGCCGCTGCCGCCTCCGCAGGCGGCAAAGCTCACAACGAGCATGATGCAAAGGGCGACTGTTATGGTTTTTCTGATGATATTTTTCATTTTTTCTTATCCTTTCGTTGACAGGTTGTTGATAAACTCTGGTATTGTGAACATTCTTTTGACGGTTTTTGTGCAGTTTGTCAACAGCGCCATCGTACCGGTCTTTGATACATTTTTGTTTCCTCCCCTTAAAAAAACTGCCCCGGGCAAATATACATTTGCCGGGACAGATAGTTTGCTTATCTGCGGTGCCACCCCGCTTGCCGAAAGATCGGCCTCTTTTCGCATACCAGCATATGCGGGTTTTTGTTAACGGAGATGCCGTCTCCGTCTCGCATACTCCCCTGTGGGTTTCTGCTTGCCCTCACAAGTCCATTCACCGGGGCTGTCCTTGCCGCTTTTCACCCTCCGCGGCTCTCTGTGAATGCATCACACCGGTTACTCACTCTTGTTCAACGGTTTTTGTATTGCGCTTATGATAGCATATGATTAAGCGTATTGCAATAATTATTAAAAAAATAAATAAAAAGTTTTCTTTTGCCTTATATTATTAAGAATCCGCCTGTGCTACACTGGTGGTGAAAGGAAGAATGGACATGGATACACTGGAAGCTATAAGACAGAGACATTCGGTCAGAAGATACACTCCCGAACCCATCAGGGCGGATCACACAGAGGCGATGAAGGAGCTGATCGCAGAAGCTCAGGAGAAAAGCGGACTGGAGATTCGGCTCGTTCTCGACGAGCCGAAGGCCTTCGACTGTTTTCTTTCCCACTACGGCAGCTTCAGAAACGTACGAAATTACATGGTGATTAGCTGCCCGAAGGATGGGGATTATGACGAAATCGTGGGGTACTGGGGGGAATTTCTGGTGCTGGAGGCCCAGAAAATGGGGCTTCGTACCTGCTG
Source organism: Eubacteriaceae bacterium (assembly GCA_017613995.1). Classification (GTDB taxonomy): domain Bacteria; phylum Bacillota; class Clostridia; order Eubacteriales; family Anaerofustaceae; genus RUG14186. The sequence goes on along the minus strand of JAGACT010000174.1, from coordinate 192 downwards.
GGTGGCGCTGACGTACAGAAAAACGGAGGAAGTGAAGCGTATCCGGGAGGGTTACCGTCTCTCGATAGTCATCAGCATAGGCTACGGGGAAAACGACGGAAAGCCCCACCGTTCGAAGAAACCCGAAGACGTTAGCAACATAGATAAGGATTCCCCGCAGTGGTTCGCCGAAGGAATCGAGGCGGCCCTTTT
>JAGACT010000173.1 GCA_017613995.1 Eubacteriaceae bacterium | reverse complement strand
ATGGACGGGTCCGCTCCGGCGTAGAAGCTGACCACGGCTACCTTCGGAAGGTTCCCGGGCAGCTCCCTCGAGAAGACCGATTCATAGGTATGCTTTCTGTACACTCTGGAGTAGAAGTATACTCTCTCGTCCTGCATGAAGCCCAGGCATCCGAAATCCTTGTGGTTGAAGGCGTCCACCCTGAAGTTGTTTATCTTTTCTATGTCCCTTCCGGAGTAGATGGTGGAGGAAAACAGTGCCATGACTCCCTTTCCCATGGCCTGTTCGCAGGCCGCCAGGGCCACGGACTGGTAGAGATTGAAGGGACCGTCGGCGCTGGTGGCTGTGGCGGGCCTCATGGCTCCCGTCAGGACAACGGGTTTGACGGAGGAGACAGTAAGGTTCAGAAAGTACGAGGTCTCGTCCAGGGTGTCGGTGCCGTGGGTGACCACGCAGCCGTCTATGTCGTCGCGGTCCAGCAGGTCGTTGATGGTGCCCGCCAGAAGGAGCCACTTATCCGGATCCATCTCGTTGGAATCCAGGCTGAACAGCGCATGGCATTCCAGGACCGCCAGATCGTTGATGTTGGGGATGCTTTCTATGATGTCGGATACCGATATCTCCCCCGCCCTGTATTCAAGGCTCTTTCCCACTTCGCCCGCTCCGGCTATGGTGCCTCCCGTGGCTACGATTGCTATGCGTTTTCGGCTCATAATCTTCTCCTGACTGCTTCATAGAATGCCACCGCGCTGGCGGCGGCCACGTTAAGGGAATCCACTCCGCTGAACATGGGTATCCTCACGGTATAGTCGCAGGAACCGATGGTGGAGCCTCTGAGCCCCTCCCCCTCCGTGCCCAGAATAAAGGCCAGGCGTTCTTCGGAGTGGACCTTTTCGTCGTTTATCGGTACGGAATCGTCGGACAGAGCCAGGGCGGCGGTGGCAAATCCGTTTCGTCTGAGAAGCTCCATGCCTTCCTCCGGCCAGGAAGGAGTGAATCCCCAGGGTATCTGGAACACAGTGCCCATGCTCACCCGGATGGAACGGCGGTAGAGAGGATCGCAGCATCCCGGTGTCAGAAGCACGCAGTCCATACCCAGGGCGGCGGCGCTCCTGAAGACCGCTCCGATGTTGGTGGGATTCTCCACTTCCTCCAGCACGGCGATGCGGCTGGCGCCCCGTATAACCTCTTCCATGGGGATGAGGGGCTTTCGCCTCATGGCACACAGGATACCGCGGGTAAGATTGAATCCCGTCAGGGCGATAAGGACGTCCTCGTCGGAGGTGTACACAGGAATACCGGGGCAGCGCTCGATTATGTGAGCCGCCCTGGTACGGATGTACTTTCGGTCCATCAGCATGGATACCGGGACGTATCCCGCGTCCAGGGCCCGTTCGATGACGTTGGGGCTTTCCGCGATGAACAGACCGTCTCCGGGCTCGTTGACGGTCCTCAGCTGCCTTTCGGTAAGGCCCCAGTAGGCCTTCAGCTCTTCGGTATGTATGTCGTCTATCTCTATGATCCTGTTATCGCTGTCCATGATTCCGATGATCTCATAATAGTTGGGGTTTAAGAAGATAGTATCTGCCGTCTTCGGTGACGGCAATGTGCTTCGAATGGATAAGCGGCCGCAGCATCTCGGGACGCACTATATACTCCGATATATCCGTACCTGCGGCGGTGTCCGGGCTTACAGCTCCGGCATCACGAAGAAGCTCCATAAAGCACCTGCCCTCCAGATACCCTATATCGAACGAATCACCATTCAGCATCAATGCCTCCGAAAGAAGCATAACGATCCCCTTAGCGTCGTAGGAATTGCCCGTGATCATATTTATGGTGCCGCAGTTCTCCAGAAGCTGTGTCAGTTCTTCCTCGGTGAAGGAGTTATGGATCGTGACCGCTGTGCCTTCACGCCCTTCCAGGTACAGGCAGGGCTCATATCGGCTGCTGCCGATACGAAATGTCCCGTCTTCAAATACCATAAGAAGGCCCTCATCCGTTCTTCTGATCACGGTTTTGCCGTCATTGTAAAGTGCGATCTCGCTCATCAGGCTTCCTCAGGCCAGTCCCGGAGGACACTGTCTGCCCTGGGAGCGCATATACGCGAAGTACAGCTCCTCCGTGGCCAGGGCCATCTTCGTTACCGAAAAGTCCCTGCCCTCGGGATAGATGTACCATGTGTCCGTCAGGGTATTGAGGTCCACGCAGTCCCCGTGCTTTCCCAGATAGTCGTATTCTATGTGGCATGAATACAGGGACGGCACGCTCTTTTCCATCATGAACTTCTCTCCGCCGGTCTCGGCGTCCTTTACTGTGAATCCGTTCATGTCGTGGACCATGGTGCCCTCTCCCAGAGGAATGAATCCCTTCGCGTTGGGAAGGCTCTCCACGGTGACTTTCAGCTCCCCGCTGGAATAAGTACCCTCTTCCACCTCGGCGCGGACGTTGGCACGCTGCCATTCGTACCAGTCCGGGATGTGGGGGAATTCGGTCTCTCCGGAAAGGGCCCTCAGCTCCCCGTTTTCCTGATATTCCCACTCTTTGCCGCATTCGGTACAGCAGAGGATCTTTCCGCGGCTTTCCATGCGGAATTCCTTTTTGCAGGCGGGACACTGGTAGAGGACCTTCTGCAGGCCCTCGGCTCTTTTCTCATAGGTCACCCTGATCCCCTTCTCCTTCTGCCAGGCGTAGTCGTCGTACTGGAAAGCGTCCACGATCCTTTTGTTGATCTCGTCCGGGGAAAGCTCTTCCAGTTCCTTCTTGGTAAACAGCAGCCTGAACTCCGCTTCCGTCGGGGAGATGTTCCTGTCGTGCAGGTTCCAGAAGGGCGAATTGATGTGATGTCCGTGGCTTATCAGAACCGCCACGGGCACCCTGAGCATCTTGCAGAGCTTTCCGAGGGACCGGGGCAGCACCGCGGTGGTGCCGCACAGAGAATAGCGGGCTTCCGGGTAGATCATGGCCACGTCCCCGTTCTTCACGGTCTTCTGAAGGTTTCTCACCAGCGTCACGTCGTTGGTGAACTTCCTCTTGCAGATGCCTCCAGCGTTTCTAAGGAGCCATTCGCGGCCTATGAAGCCGTCTATGGCCACCACGTAGTTGGCTCTCGCGGGCCAGATGGCCATTGTGGCCACCTTGAAGTCGTAAAATGCGTTATGGTTGCACAGCAGCACGTAGGGCGGCTTAAGGTCCTGAGTACCCTGGCGGGTTATCACGGTATGATGCCGTTTGAATTCCGGCAGGCTCACGAGATAGGTGATGGGCCTCAGAAACCATCTGGTCCTGATGGGAGGTGCTTTCATGTCGAACAGTTCCGGTTTTTTGTCCATTTTTTGTATCCTTTTCGTTTGCGTTGTTCAGAGCTGTCGGAACAGATCCTTCTTCTTAAGTCCGTACTGAGCTGCCATCCGGCTCCATCCGGAATTGGCTATGGCTATGTAGAGCCAGCGGGGGAAGCTGTTCGGTCCCGTAAGTATATCACTGCGGGAGGAGCCTGTGGCAATGTCCGAGGCGAAATCCTTAAGGTCGGCCGTGAGCTTTCTGAGAAAGAGCCTGTCCGCTCCCTTTATCTCAAGCAGGCCTCCAACCAGTTCCCCGGCGCTCACCGCCAGGGCGCCGCAGCAGGCGCTGCCGGTCTGCCCGCAGAAGAGCCTCACCTGGGAGAGCATGTTTCTGAGCTGTTTTACCTCGTAGAGCCCCATGTTGGCAAGAAGATATATCTTTTTGCCTCTGAGGCTGCCGGAGTCCCTGACGGTCTCCATCAGTTTTATGACCTGGGAGGGCATTCCGTCCACGTAAAGGGGCATGGCCAGAACTATCCTGCCGTATCCTTCCATCTTTTGTATGAGGCCTTCGTGATCCTTCAGATGATCCCTCAGATACACCGTATCGGCATCCTTATTGAGCTTGTGTATCAGGAGTTTTGACAGTGCAGCGGAATTTGATTTCTCTGCCCTCATGCTGACGTTCAGGATAAGTATCCCGTCACCGGATTCGGCAAATGCATCCGATGAGCCTTTTTCCTCAAGCAGCGGTCCGTCGAAGGTGACTTCTTTAACGGCTCCTCTGATGTTGGTGCATACGGCCCTGACGTAGCTCTCGGCCAGCTCCTTCTCTTCTTCGATGTATCCTTCGCTTCTGAAGCGGAAGGAGAATGATCTGGTCTCCGGGTATCTCTTCCGATGGTGGCTCTCCCCGTCCACCAGCTCGAACTGGGGCAGTACGTAGGAAAGGCACCGGTCGAAGACGTTCTTAACAAATCCCGAGAAGCCCCCGAAGGTAAGACGGCTGTATACTATGACCTCATCTGAAGCGTGGATCAGCTCCCCCATAGAGTCGTATCCGTCGGAGACAACATATTTGCCGGGAGTCTTCTTCCAGCAGCCGAAACAGCCGATGCAGGGGCGTATGGTGCCCCTGTCGCCTATAAGCACCGCGTCGGACAGATCCTCGGGGATGTCTGACAGTTCCTCCT
>JAGACT010000172.1 GCA_017613995.1 Eubacteriaceae bacterium | reverse complement strand
CTGATGAAGTTGCCGTAGATGTCCTCCAGCCTTCCGAGGCTCTCGCCCTTCTTCACGACGCTGCCGCAGGTGACTGCGGGATACCACAGGCCTTCCCTCTCGGCTTCGAGATATATGGTCTTGTGGAACACCCTTCTTTTAAGGGCGGTGTCATATACCACGTCCTCCGCGGGGTACATCCCGAAATGGTCGAGAAGAAGCCTGATATCGTCATAGTCCGCCTTCACCTCCGCCTCGGTGCAGAACACTCCGCATCCGCGCTCCAGGAGCATAGCGGGCTTGTCGAAATTATGGACGAAATAGCTGTACTCGCCGTTATCGGCATGGGACTCGATGAGGAAGCCCACATTGGTCGCCTTCGCAGCCGCCAGAGCTTCTTCGCGCACAGGCTCGTGATGGGGCCAGAAGATAAGCGGGGTCATCATCTCCTCCGCTCCGCCTCCGTGAAGATCGAAAACGAAGTCCACGTTGGGGAATATCTCCTTTACGAACCATGCCTGTATCCTCTGTCCCGCGGTGCCGTTCTCGTCCCCGGGATAACCTGCATTGAGGTTATAGCCGTCCTCCGCCACCAGGCGGTAGCAGTGGGTGCGGAAGCCGCTGTAGTTCACGCAGTGCATGAATATGATGTTTCCGGAGAGCTTCGCGGGATCGATGGCCTTCGCCGCCCTGATGACGGCGGGAACGCCGTTGTACTCCCCGTTATGGATGCTGGCGGAAACCAGCACGGTCTTTCCCTCTCCCGCTCCGCAGATGAGGGTTGCCGGGATCTCATAGGATCCGTCGTGATCGAAGCCTTCCACCTTCGCGGCATTTTCGATGCCGTCCATGGGTACTCTGAGCACCGTCTGGAGCTTTTCGCCGCCCTTCAGACAGTTTCCGAGAATGGTCCATTCCTTCATTATTGTTTCCTCCCATTTTTTGAAAAATTAAACGGTCTGCTGCATCCGGCGGATGCAGCAGACCGTTTTTCCTGCAATAAAAATGACATCACTCCAAGGGTCCGTGGAATTATGGTCGATACCGGCACAGGCAAGTCTTCTGACTCTTGGATCAGCGCATTTTCCCGTCTTCCCGGATCTCTCCAGTGACATTATGGGAAATGCTCCCCAATTACAGCGGCGGCTCCGTCCGGGGATCTCACCCGGTTCCTTATTATCTCCCTGACGGGAGACCAATGCCTACTATTCAGCTATTAAAGTCATTATATTACCTTAATATCATTTAAGTCAATAGCACCCATCTTTTTTTATCAAGATGGAGATTATTGTGTTTTGGGCATTGAAAATTTATTATAATTTCTTTACAATAGTAAAAAAGGTATCGGAGGATACCCTTCAAGAAAAATAGAAAAGAGGTAAATACCAATGTTCGTAAAGATTCCGTATTCGGATAAGGAACTCAGGGTAGTGGATATTTCCGTGGGCTACATGGGAGCGAAGACAGAGATCAGAAACACTCCGGTATCCAGAAGAGAAAACATGATGTCGATCTTCAGGGACAGACAGGCCTTCTGGATCCCCACATCCAGCGATATAGGCAGCGTTTCGGGTCCCTGGGACAAGCATCTGTCCAGAGGGGCCAGAGGAGACTTCGTGGATGACTTCGGCATCCAGTGGGTATACGAGCCCGTGGCGGGCGGTTCCATCGTCCGGGGCGACGTGCCCCAGCTGCTGGACGATGTCAACGACTGGAGGGAAAAGATCATCCTTCCCGACGTGGACAGCTGGGAATGGGAAGAAATGGGTGAGCAGGCAAAACCGGACCTGACCAGGCCCACGCAGGTGAACGTCAACAACGGCTTCTGGTTCGAGCGCCTCATTTCCTTTATGGGATTCATGACCGCCGCCATGGCCCTGATCGACGACGACCAGGTGGACGCCATCAAGGAGCTGTTCGCGGCCATGACGGACCTGGGATGCAAGGTCATCAGAAAGTACTGCGAATACTTCCCCGCCATCGACATGTTCACGGTGCATGACGACTGGGGCAGCCAGAAGGATCCCTTCTTCTCCGAGGACGTGGCAAGGGAGCTCTTCCTCCCCTACATGAAGCAGCTCACAGACTGCATACACGAGCAGGGCCGCATAGCGTACCTGCACTCCTGCGGACACAACTTCAACAGGACCAAGATCTTCATCGAGGGCGGATTCGACGGATGGACCCCCCAGACCATGAACGACGTAAAGACCCTGTATAAGGAGTACGGCGACAGGATGGTCTTCGGCATCATCCCCAGCGATCCTGAGGTCCCCAAGATGGACGAAGCGGGCCAGAGACAGGCCGCCAGGGAATTCGTGGACTTCTACAGCGAGCCGGGCAAGCCCATCATCCTGGGCACCAGTTCATCGGGCCTGACTACTCCCGCGTTCCTGGAAGAGGTATACAGCTACAGCAGGAAAGTGTTCTCAAAGTAATCACTGTTTTACAAATCATCCCCCGGCTGCGGGTGCGGCCGGGGGATCTTTCTACGTATACAGTTCTTTTCTTGCCATGGAGGGATAGTACCTGTCGGACATGCTCTGGGAGGAGGACCTGAAGCGTCCGAGCAGATCCGGGTCAGCTTCGAACACCTCCAGGCAGTCCTCTTTTCCGAAAGCGGACAGCAGGAGGCTGCCCTCCGGATCCGCCGCGGCTATGCCTCCCTCATGGGAGGATCTGCGGTCGTTGCAGCATGCTATGTAGCATCTGGAGTCGTAGCCCCGGGCGGAGACGAGCTTCTCCCATACGCTCTTTCTTTTTTCGGGGCTGCCCGGTACGGAATGGGGACAGAAGATGATGTCAGCTCCCTGCCGGGACAGGCTCTGGGTCATTTCGGGGACGTGCAGTTCCACGCACAGCTGGAAGCCCGCTCTGAGCCCGCAGCTTAGGGGGTATACCCCGATGCTGTTTCCCGGCAGGAACACTGCCTTTTCCGTTTCCCCGAGATGGCTCTTCGAATAAAAGTCGCATCCTCCGTCGGGACGGAAGATGCCGTGGGTCACGCGGTATCCCCCGGTGATCCTTTCCATGAAGCCGCAGAGTATGTCGATCCCGGTGGTTTCCGCAAGAGCGCTCAGTTTCCGGGTCTCCTCCCCTGTCGATACCACCGCAAGCTCCCGGACCCGGGACGGGACATATCCCGTCAGGAATGCCTCGGGAAAGCAGACCGCGGCGGCCCCGAGGGACGCTGCCTGCCGGGCGAAAGCCTCCGCGGTACCGAGGGCTTTTGCTGTATCCCATTCCCCGTCCATCCGGGGTGATGCCATTGCTATTTTCACTGTCGAATCTTTTTCCATAACCGCATTATACCATCCGGCGTGCTTTCCGGGTAAGCCCTAAACATATTTCCCGCAGGATATGTTTGATATACGCAACCGTATGTAACATATATTTGCATTTTTTGACAATTATGATTGGTGGACAGTTTCCGTCCGTCATTATATAATGCTCTCGGATTCGGAGGAAACTATGAAAAAAGTCATGAAAACGATCCTTGTCATCATAATCGTTCTGATCACTGCGGCGGGCTCCGCCTTCGGTGTGTACTGGCATCACAACATGCACTGGTACGACCGCTACGAAAAAGCCCTTGAGACGGCGGGCGCTGAGGAAAAGCAGGCCCTCCTGCCCGGAGGAAGGGTCATAAACTACGGGGAAGTCGAAAACGACAATCCCGCTCTCCTTCTGATCCACGGACAGATGAGCACCTGGGAGGATTACGCCCTGGTG
>JAGACT010000171.1 GCA_017613995.1 Eubacteriaceae bacterium | reverse complement strand
CCTCCTTAGGGATGAGACTAATCTTGAAATGGCTGCGTTCACTGCGCTACTTATCTTTTCAGGGGCCCGTAAAGGTGAAATATGCGGACTAAGATGGAACGATGTTAATTTTGAGACGAACGAGATTTTCCTGTGCAATAATCTTCATCATGTAACGGGGGAAGGCGTGATCGAAGGACCGCTGAAAACCAAAACAAACCGCGCAATTGTCATAGACAGAGCAGCAATGGATATTTTAAAAGCATGGAAGGAAAAGCAGCAATGGCAGCATCCGAATTCTGCATATGTTTTTTCCGGCAGGAATGGAGAATATATGTACCCCACATCTCCGTCAAAATGGCTTAGAGAATTTTCTGAGGAAAACGATCTTCCGCATATCCATCCGCATATGTTCAGACATACACATGCGTCGATTTTAATAGCTTCCGGAGAGGATATAGTGACGGTATCCAAAAGGCTGGGACATGCAAGCGTGTCTACAACAACAAATATATACCTTCATTCGATGAAAGAAAAGGATCGGGCGGCATCATCAGTGTTTTCCAAAGCGGTACTGACGTAGGAGATATGCTTCATAATCATAGTGTGGTCATTAATAGCATCCCCAGGGATGCTATTAATGTATTCACGGTAACAAGCTCCTAAAGGTTAATGCGCAAGATCACCTTCTACTCTCCAGTTTTCAAGCACCAGATTGTCAATATCCTCAAAGTCTTTTGTGTTATCCGTAACAAGCACATACCCTTTCGAACGTGAATGTGCTGCAATCATTTTATCTCTGTCCCTGCTATCCTGAGTTTTTCCTTTTCTCCTGAGTTCAGCCAGTATGCTTCCAAAATGCTTTCCTGCATTAATATCAAAATCCAGGATGCGTATGCCTGCAAGGATCTTGTTAACGGCGGCCCTGTTTTTTCCAGGATCGCTGCTGTTTACAATTCCGTATTCCAGTTCAGCATATGTGACTACAGAGATGCATACGTCATTGCTGACAACATGATCCGCAAGCATGGCAGCGCATGCAGACGTTGGATGCCTTATGCTGAAAATGAGTATATTCGTATCCAGCATGTACATTAAAGTGACACCTCATCATTCGGTACTTCTTCAGGTCTTCCATCAGCAAGGAAATCATCTGTCAGTGAGTTCAGTCCTTCATAAAAAACAGTCTTCAATGATTCTTTGGGCGTAATAACCAGACAGTCACCAATCCGGTTTATTACAACTTCGGTTTCCTCGATCCTATATTCTCTGGGGATTCTTATAGCCTGACTTCTGCCTGTCATAAAAGGTTTTGTTGTATATACTGCTTTTTCTGTCATTTTCATAATCTCCTTACAATAATAGTATATATCGTGATATACTACATGTCAAATGAAAATGTATTAATACTTCTGATCGAAAGCTGAGTAGCCCACCTGCTTCCTTTTCTGCTTGGGACATATCTCCCCAGCTGAACACGGAGCTGGGTGGACTTTGTATTTCGCAGACGCTTTCTTTTTTCATATAAGTGCCAGCCAGGTAATTATCTTTTTTTCATCATTATTAACCGCTTACAATGATACTTCAAAAAGCAGGAACTCAATCTTATCGCTCTTGAGACAATGCCGGAGCATGTCCACATACTGTTTGAGGCTGTTCCCAATATAAATCAATCAACATTCGTAAACGCATTCAAGACGGCTTCGTCAAGGATGGTGCGAAAGAACTTTGCCGAAGAGTTTGCTCCTTACTACCAAAAGCCGTATTTCTGGAGCCTGTCATATTTCATAGGAAGTGTGAGCGACCGTTCAACAGAGGTTGTGAAAAGGTATATCGAGGATCAGAGGGATCAATAACATCATTACTGTCAGGATAATGATAAACAGGATCCTGCGCATTCACCCACGCCCGAGCCGTTGTTCGGACGTGGTCCTCTGCGCTTTGGATAGAATTGACTAATACACTTATTGTGTGTATCGGCATTGGATGTCGGCTGCGCAGCGTAAAGAGAGCCGGCGCAGAAAACGGCTGTCCTGAAGGCAGACACGGGCTCCGTGGATAAAAGGGGCCTGACCTTCCCCGGGGATCCTGCAGACCTCTTTCAAATCAGTCGCCGGCAGCCTTGACAAATGTATCCGCCGCTTTTATACTGTAAAATGAAATCATCGGGGGACCGGGAGGCTCCGGGAGCACAGACTCACGATCCTCATCAGCCTAATAGTGCTGAACTCCCTCAGTCATGTCCCCGCGGACATGCACGGGGCCCGATTATTATATCTGTAAAAAGAGAAAGGATCAAACTCAATGGCAATACTCATCGGAAGTCTGCTTATAAGCATGATACCGTCGCTGCTCATCTATTTCTGGTTCTCCCGCATGTACAAGGGGGATAAGGACCATACCAAGACATGCCGCAAGCTTTTTGGGAAGGGAGTCCTGTGTGTTTTCGGTGTTCTCGGACTTGATCTTATTTTCAGCATCCTGTGGAACAAAACAGGCCTTTCCGGCAAGTATGAGATCATCGACAATCTCTTCAGATGCTTCATAATAAATGCATTCGTGGAGGAACTGGTAAAACTCCTCAACGCACGCTCGGTCATCAAGAAACGTATGGACTCCGTATCCTGGCTTTCCATGACGATGTATACCTCCATCGTGGCCATCGGATTCGGACTTGCCGAGGACGTGGTTTACGCCTTCTCCACCAGCCCCGGACAGATACTGATCAGGGGCATCACAGCGGGGCATGTCGCATACGCCCTGATCACCGGATACTTCCTGGGAAAAGGCTACAAGTACGGAGAGAAGAAGTACAAAGTTATCGGAACCGTTTTACCGTGGCTGCTCCATGGCCTTTACAATTTCGGTCTTTCTGAAAACACCGCACTGGGCGAGGATCTTGCCGCAGTGTTCGGGATCCTCAGCGTTCTGATCGCTGTGGGAGGAGCCATATTCATTATCGTGATGCTCCTCAAGATCAAAAAGTGGAAGGACGATCCTGTATATACAGAGCCCTTCCCGCTTTCCCAGAAGGGAGAAAAGGCCTGAGGTGTATCCTGACCGAATCGTATCATTCACCAAAGCTCCGCAGTGCAAACGACACTGCGGAGCTTTTTCTCTGCGGGATCATACGATATAATACATAAGTCGAACGATGCACTCCGTATGACACAGCTGGCTCAGGCTGTGTCATACGGAAACATAAAAGATGTCCAAACAAGGAAAAACGTTATGATCAGAATACTGTTTGTCTGCCACGGCAATATATGCCGTTCACCAATGGCAGAATTCTGCATGAAGGATCTGATAAGCAGGACGGAACATGCGGACAGCTTCGTCATAGCTTCCGCCGCCACCAGCACCGAAGAGATCCGGGGAGGGATCGGGAATCCGGTGTATCCTCCCGCAAGAAGAGAACTGGAAAGGCACGGGATCTCCTGCGAAGGGAAAAGAGCCGTGCTGCTGGAAAAGTCCGATTACGAACGCTATGATCTTATAATAGGAATGGACCGCAGCAACCTCAGGAACATGCGCAGGATCCTGGGAGGAGATCCCGAAGGGAAATGCCGGCTTCTGCTGGACTATACCGACAGCCCGGGGGATATAGCAGATCCCTGGTATACGGGGGATTTCGAACGCACATGGGACGACATCCTGCGCGGATGCACGGGACTTCTCGGACAATTAACGCGTCAGTGACACGCTCTCCCGGCGCTGCGGCATGGCAGATCCGGGGAAAATATGATAAACTGTTACAGAAGGAGGCCATCTGAAATGCAGGATGTGAAATTCTATGTATGCCCCGTATGCGGCAATGTGACGATCTCGACGGGAAATGCCGAAGTGACCTGCTGCGGGAGAAAGCTGCGCCCGGAAAGAGTGGGACAATCCAGGGGGATAAAAGCGGAAGTATCGGGCAGCGAGTACATCGTCAGCTGCGGGCATCCGATGACAAAGGATCATTACTTTTCGTTCTTTGCGGCTGAATCGGATGACGGAGTGCAGTACGTCAGGCTGTATCCCGAGTCGAAGGCGGAAGCGAGATTCACAAGGCAGGGAGTGAAAAGGATATACGTCTACTGCACGGTCGACGGCCTGTATGCCAAGGACCTGTAGACCGTCTCTGCGGGTGATGTACGGCGTCGTCCGAAGAGGCTGAAGGAAATCTCATGACAGTAAGCAGGCTGCCTTACGGCAGCCTGCTTTGCGTTATGTGTTTCAGTCCTTTACGATGCCCTTTTCCTTAAGCATCTCAAAAGTCACCCTGATGCGGAACCTGATGAGCTCCGTGTTGCCCTTGCCGTATGCACCTATCCTGTTCTCGTTCAGATAGTGCATGTAGCGGTCCTCCGCTGTGGCGCTCCTCCACTCTTCCATGGGAGTGCCGTCGGCATCCAGGCCGTTCGGGTTTCCGGTCTTGGCGAAATTGGTCCAGTAGTTGCAAACTTTCCTGGCCAGGTCGTAGTGCTTGCCCTGGAAGGGCCTCCAGCATTTTGCCAGCGTCTCGAAGACGAACCACAGTTCCGACGAATGGAATGACTGTTGGCTGTCCCAGCCGGGCATCGACGCGTCGAATACGTACATCCAGTTATCCTTCTTTCCGGCTCTTACCCTCTGCTCGATGAACAGGGCGTTGTTCATGAACCTTCCTCTGAAAGAATCGTCGGTATGCACCAGCATGCAGACGTCCATGTCGTCATGGCAGTTGCACAGCTTCATGAACTCGTCGATATACTTCTCCCCGTACTTTTTCAGGCCCCAGTCCCTGAGTTCGTCGATGGTCTTCGGGAGGCCTGTCCCGGGGATGCCCACGTCCAGTTCCGTTCCCGTGCAGCCGTACATCAGGGAGATGTCGGGATAGTCTCCGCTGGCCAGCACGTCGGAAGGATCCTGCTCCAGGAAGTATCCGTCTATTACCGGCTCGAAACGGTGTTTTCTGCCGTAGGCCATGCCTATCTCATTGAGCTTTTCCGCGGGGATGGCCCTGGCTTCCTCCAGGCTGCTGATGCCGTACTCCTCAAAGAATCCCCTGCCGTTGGAAAGAGCTTCCTCAAGGCCTATGCAGCCTCCGCCCTGGCCGTATGTCCTCAGGCCGCCGCCGCTCTCGAAGATGGCTCTCTGGAACAGGCCCCTGTTCATGGGCGAACCCACGTGGCACAGGGTCGCGCCGGCTCCGGCGGACTGTCCGAAAATGGTGATGTTCTCAGGGTCTCCTCCGAAAGCTGTTATGTTCCTCTTTACCCACTGAATGGCGTATCTCATATCCAACAGGCCGTAGTTCCCTATGGGCTCTCCCGGAGCCTCGTCCGCCAGAAGCTGGTGAGCAAGGAATCCGAAGACGCCGAGGCGGTACTGTACGGAAACAAGGATGACGTCCCTCCTGGCAATGCGTTCCCCGTCGAATTCCATTTCGGCGGTATTGCCGGCATTGTAGCCTCCACCGAAGAACCAAATCATTACGGGCATCTTTTCATCCCCTGTTTTCGCGTTGGTCCATATGTTGAGATACAGGCTGTCCTCGCTCATGGCTATAGTGGGATCTACGTTCCACTCCCTGGCGTACAGGTTCATGGGATCCAGTCCGGGAGGTGTCTGCATGTTTATGGGCGCGAAATCATAGCATTCCCTGATGCCCTCCCAGTCCGCCGCCGGCTGGGGCGCCTTCCATCTGAGCTCTCCCACGGGAGGAGCCGCGAACGGCACTCCCTTGAAGGCGGTTATGCGGGGATCCGCCGCGGGGATGCCCTTTACGAGACCGTTTTCTGTTTTGACTATTCGAAGCATTTCGTTCTCCTTTTCTAAAGTGATAGCATTCATGCGCTTTACGGTATTATTATACTACATTTTCGACCTTTTGGATATGCCGGCTGCGTCGTAAACCCGCTATTATGGCGTGAAAACCGTATTTCCGCCGTATATCGTTTTATACTTATCGCACTGCGCGGATCCGTCCTGAGCCCGAAGCAGTCCGCCACCCGGAGGAAGAGATCTTCTTTAATTATTTTCGTGTGGAGAAAACAGCCAAAAGAGTATATAATAACAGATGGAACGAAGCAGACACCCGGCTGCGGAGAACCGAATCACTTATCCTCCGGAAAACGATCACGGAAAGGGAAAGGGCTGATTAAGATGATATCTAGGGATGAACTGAAAAACAGACTGATAAACGCGTGTGAGGAAGTATCCGAAAACGAACCGATCCTCACGGATATCGACACCCAGTTCGGCGACGCTGATCACGGCACGACTATGGTCAGCATCTCCCGGGCGATGACTGCGGCGGTCACAGACAGCGACGGCACCATCCGTCAGATGATGTACGCCGCGTCGATGGCGGTCAAGGACATCAGGGGAGGCAGCATTGTTCCGCTGTGGAACGCGTGGCTGGACGGACTGTCCGAAGGGGCTCCCGATACGCTGGACGCATCCGAGGACGACATACGCACGATGTTCGCGGAGGGTCTCAGATCTATCGACGCCCTCAGCGGCGCGAAGGTGGGTGACAAGACCATGATGGATGCCCTCATTCCCGCCAGCGACGCCATAGCGGCCTGCACGGGGGACGTGAGCGAGATATTCGACATGGCGGCCCTGGCGGCCCTGAACGGCGCGGAGTATTCCAAGCTCGTTCCCGCGAAATTCGGCAGCGCCAGAGCCTTTGGAGAAAAGACCATCGGCACCCCGGACGTG
>JAGACT010000170.1 GCA_017613995.1 Eubacteriaceae bacterium | reverse complement strand
TACTATAAGGAGATCGTCAAGGACATCATCCCCGGTGTGGAGATGAAGTACAATACCTACCTTACGGATCCTTCGGACGAGGGCATCAAGGCCACCAGGGACCACAGAGCCTTCTCCGGCTACTCCAGGGGAGGAGCGATGACCTGGAGGATGTGGCATCACTGTTTCGAGGACTTCAGATATTTCTGCCCCATGAGCGCCGCCACCAGAGGGGACCAGAAGAAGGGCACGCCCCTTACCGACGAACAGGTCATCGAATACATCACATATCCCGTGAAGAAGAACCCCGACCTGCCGTTCTTCCTGTTCGTTTCCAACGGAGGACCCGAGGACCAGCTGCAGCTGAATGCGCACATGAAGTTTTTGACCCATCAGGACTGCTTCTCCTACGGTCCCGATCCGGCTAAGAACAACATCTACTATGCCGTTTCCGATTTCTATCATACGGACTTCCTCGTTCCGTACTATTACTGGAACTCCCTGAAGGTGCTCTTCAAGGGAGTCTGAGAGCGTATCCGACTGCCTCTGCCTTTGCGACGGAGGCAGTTCCTTCGCCCGCCCGTAGACAATGCGAGGCGGGGAAGATAATATAATTATATAAAAGGCCCGAAAACATAATTACGGACCGGATCAGCGAGTGAGATTCCATTAAGAATATAAATACAAAAGGAGGCCTCAATGACCAACATCTACAGGGACCAGTCCCTCTATGAGCACGCACTGTGCTTCGATCCCATCAATCAGCAGCGTTTCGACAAGGGCGATTTCCGCACCAGAATGGGTGATTTTCATGATGTGCCCGGATGCATGTCCAATCCCGACGGAAGCTTCACCCTGACCTATTTCGCTCCCGGAGCGAAGAAGGTGCAGGTAAGGGGCATCGGCGGCAGCATGCCCAACACCTACGACATGCTTCCCTCGGATACCATGCCCGATTACTTCACGGTCACCATCACCGACGTGCCCGCTGGATTCCACTACATCGAATTCCTGGTGGACGGTGTCCTGACCATCCATAACCAGCTGCCCATCGGCTACGGCTGCTCCTACGCCATGAACTTCATAGACGTATACGATCCCGACTTCACCTGGAGCATGCTCAAGGACGTGCCCCACGGAACAGTCCACATGGAGATCTACAAGTCCGACGTGGTGGGCCGCTACCGCAACTGCTACGTATACACTCCTCCTTCATATGAGACCGAGCCGAATAAGCGTTATCCCGTCTTCTACGTACAGCACGGCGGAGGAGAGAACGAATCCGGCTGGCTGTGGCAGGGCAAGATCAACTACATCATGGACAACATGATAGCCGAGGGCCTGTGCGAAGAGATGATCATTATCATCAACCACGGCTTCAACTTCACCGAGAATCCCGACGGTACCTTCCGTTCCGGAGATATCGACAAGGTGCTGGCCCTGGAGTGCGTGCCCTTCATCGACAAAAAGTACCGTACCATCCCCGACAGGAAGTACCGTGCCTGCGCCGGTCTGTCCTACGGCACCATCCATTCCAGGATGACCGTCATGGGACATCCCGATCTGTTCAGCGCTGTGGGAATCTGGTCCGGAAGCTTCGGATTCGATACCATCACCAACGCCACCAACAACAATCCCGTCAGCAAGTTCAACTACACCGACTTCTTCCAGAGCAAGGAGTACTTCAACGAGCGCATCAAGCTGATGTTCTACGGCTGCGGCGACCAGGAAGCCGGCCCCATGGCTCCGGCGGAGGAGATCGACAGCTACATCGCCAAGGGCTACAACATCGTACGCTACGTTGCCCCGGGCTTCCATGAGTGGAGCGTCTGGAGGAGATGTGCATTCGAAATGATCAAGCTGCTCTTCAAGTGGTAAACGAATAAACTAAAAGGAGAAAACAATGCCCAACAAGAATTATCTCAGAGACCAGTCCCTGTATGAACACGCCGTGATGTTCGATCCGGTGAATCAGCAGCGCTATCCCGACGGAGACGGTTCCCGCAGCTCCGGAGACTTCTACGAAGTGCCCGGATGCATCTCGAACCCCGACGGTAGCTTTACCATCACATATTACGCACCCAACGCCAAGACCTGCCAGGTCAGAGGCATCGGCGGCAGCATGCCCAACACCTACGACATGGCAAAGAGCGAGAAGATGCCCGGATACTTCGAGGTCACCATCACCGACGTATGCGCCGGCTTCCACTACATAGAATTCGTGGTGGACGGAAACGTCTGCATGCATAACCAGCTGCCCATCGGATACGGCTGCTCCTTCGCCATAAACTTCGTGGACGTCTACGATCCGGACTTCACGTATCATCTTCTGAAGAACGTTCCCCACGGAACGGTCCACATGGAACTGTTCGAGTCAGAAGTTATTGGCCGTACCCGTAACTGCTATGTGTACACTCCTCCTTCATACAGGACCAATACCGAAAAGCGCTATCCCGTGCTGTACATCATGCACGGCGGCGGAGAGAACGAGACCGGATGGCTGTGGCAGGGCAAGATCAACTACATCATGGACAACATGCTGGCCGAGGGCCTGTGCGAGGAAATGATAGTGGTCATGACCTACGGCTTCAACTACACCGAGAAGGAAGACGGGCTCTTCAGCTCCGGAGACATCGACAAGGTTCTGGCCACCGAGTGCGTGCCCTTCATCGACTCCATGTACCGCACGATCCCCGACAAGGATCACCGTGCCGTGGCGGGCCTGTCATACGGTTCCGTACACGCCAGAATGGCTGTGCTGGGATATCCCGAAGTATTCAGCGTCCTGGGGATTTTCTCCGGCAGCTTCAGATTCGACAATCCCACCAAGAACAACTATTCAAGGTTCGATTTCAAGTATGTGCTGGAGTCCAGGGAGATCTTCAACGAAAGGCTCAGGCTCTGCTTCTACGGATGCGGAGATCAGGAAGCCGGACCCATGTCTCCCGCGGAGCAGATCGACCAGCTCAAAGCCGAAGGCTATAACCTGGTAAGGTATGTGGCCCCCGGATACCATGAGTGGAACGTCTGGAGGAGATGTGCCTTCGAACTGGCAAAGATCCTCTGGAGATGGTAATAAGCAGCAAAGACAGCTGAACAAAGTCAAAGAATGATGCCGCGAAAAGGCATCATTCTTTTTTTTGTTATTCTGCAATGCGGCTACTGCCGCCTGGGGGAGAGACTGAATGCCCCGGTCCGATCATTATGGCCTTCCTTATCGATTTTTAATGGTTTTTTCTGTTGACATACATATACCCCCATAGGTATAATGAAGATACCCATAGGGGTATATCAATTCAGAGAGAGGAACAATGGAAAAGTCAGAATCCCTGTCCGGATACGGTAACGCGGCCCTGAACCGCAATGGAATCTTCAACTCGAAGGAAACGATCCGGGACATCATCGTTTTCGCCGTATCTGCCGCTTCACTGATCGCGAGTCTTCTGCTGAAAGGGAGTCTCAGTGTGGATCCCGCATGGATCTGCGTGCTGCTGTGCGGCATACCCATCGTTAAGGAAGCTCTGGTGGCACTGTTTGCAAGTTTTGACATAAAGGCGGATCTTCTGGTCTCCATTGCCCTGGTGGCTTCCCTGATAATAGGAGAAGTCTTCGCAGCGGCGGAGGTGGCGTTCATCATGCAGCTGGGCGGCACCCTGGAGGAAATGACCGTGAGAAAAGCCCGCAACGGCATCGAAGCCCTCGTGAGGCTCAAGCCCAGAAGCGCAACGAAAGTGATAATGGGCCGTGAATACACCATATCCGCGGAAGCCGTGGCTGTCGGAGATATCCTCAGGGTCCGTCCGGGAGAGAGCATACCGGCCGACGGCACGATATTGGAAGGCTTCTCCTCAGTGGACGAGTCCATAATCACGGGAGAATCAGTTCCAGTGGACAAAAACGCAGGTGACAGCGTCATAGGGGGCACCGTGAACAGGTTCGGTTCATTCGAGATGAGAGCCGACACGGTGGGAGAGGAGAGCACTCTTCAGAGGATGATACGGCTCGTGGAATCCGCCGACGTCAGCAAATCTCCCATCGTACTGACCGCGGACCGCTGGGCCACCTGGATCGTGGCGGCGGCACTGCTTTCATCCGTGATCACCTGGTTCGTTACCGGGGACGCCGTAAGGGCCGTAACGGTCCTGGTGGTCTTCTGTCCCTGCTCCATGGTTCTGGCTACTCCAACGGCCATAACTGCCGCCATAGGAAACCTGACGAAGCGCGGCGTACTGGTGCAGTACGGAGACGCCCTGGAGCGTCTATCCGAAGTAAAACGCATCGGACTGGATAAGACGGGCACCCTGACCATGGGACAGCCCGAGGTGGTATCCTGTGAAAGCTTCGACGAATCCTTCACAAAGGATGAGGTCCTGAGACTTGCCGCGGCGGCGGAGATCCTCTCCGAACATCCTCTGGCCGGGGCTGTGGTAAGAGGCTGCGGAGGAAGTAGGGACGATCTGCCCGAGGTGAAGGATTTCGTGATGATCCCAGGGCGTGGCATCGAGGGCACCATAGAGGGTAAGCGGGTCATGGTGGGCAACGCCGATCTGTTCAACGAAAGGAACGTTCCGGTAAGCGACAGGGGAGCAGCTTTTGCCCGCTGGATGCATTCCGAGGGGTGCACCATGATGTACGTTACCTGCGAAGGCATATGCATAGGAGCCGCCGCTCTTGCGGACCAGGTAAGGCCGGAAGCATGGGTAACGATAGACCGGATACGCTCCATGGGAACGGAGCCCGTCATAATCACCGGAGACAGCCAGGAGGCGGCCAGGAGCGTGGCAAAACAGCTGAACATCAGCTCATTTCATGCCAGGTGCCTTCCGGAGGATAAGCTCAGTATAATTACCCAGTCTGCGAAAAACGGACGTCCAATGTGCATGGTGGGGGACGGTGTCAACGACGCAGCAGCCCTCAAGGCCGCCCACGTGGGCATCAGCATGGGAAAGATAGGCAGCGACATAGCGGTGGAAGCTTCAGACATCGCCCTGGAGAAGGACGATATCACCCAGCTGCCCCATCTGCTGGCACTGTCCAAAAAAATGATGAAGACCATAAGGGCCGATCTGGCTGTTTCGATGATCCTCAACTTAGCCTCCATCGCTCTGGCCTTCACGGGGATCCTGTCGCCCCTCAGCGGCGCGCTGGTGCACAATGCCGGTTCGGTGCTGGTGATACTGAATTCCGTGAGCCTTATCGGATGGAAAGGAAATGTCTGAGCGGAGCGTCCCGGTGACAGAGCTCGTAAGTTGACAATATGTGCTCATGAGTGATATACTTTTGTTGTTGTGTGGAGGTAACTATATGATACAGTGCATGGATTCCGAAAATCTTCACCGCCGGCTGGCAAAGATCATGGGTCAGATAAAGGCGATAGACCGTATGATAGACGAGGATATACCCTGTGAGGACATCCTTACCCAGATCTCGGCCGCCAAGTCCGCACTGAACAAGGCAGGACAGGTGGTGCTGGAGGGACACATAAACCACTGCGTGAAGGACGCCGTGGCCAAGGGTGACGAAGCGGAACTGGAGAATTTCACGAAAGCCATCGCCAGGTTCGCGAATATGCAGTAAGTAAGCTTAACGCCGGTCTCTCAAAAGGCCGGCTAATGTTTGTTTCTAAGAGCCTTACACGGCTGACGGACATGATAAAACAGGGTGCAAAATCCGCACCCTGTTTTTTATTGCATCTTTTTTGTAACCGGATCGCCTGCGGTATCAGAGGATGACCCTCTTGTCCTTCGGATAGCTGACGCTGTAGGCGAGCTTCTTCACTGCCTTTTCGCCGCTCTCCAGGCTGATCTCCCACTTGACCTGGCCTG
>JAGACT010000022.1 GCA_017613995.1 Eubacteriaceae bacterium | reverse complement strand
CTGCCGGATCTGATACTGGCAGACGGAGGAGCAGCCCATGTCAATACGATAAAAAGCGTCGTATCCACCTTCGGATACGATATCACCGTGGCGGGCCTGGTAAAGGATTCAAAACACCGGCTGAGGGGGGTAGTGCTGGAGGACGGCACGGAGATACGTCAGGACGAGTTCAAGTATGCGAAAAAGATACTCAACGACATCAGCGAGGAAGTTCACCGCTATGCCATAGATTACCACAGGCTCTCCCGGAGCAGGACCATGCTGAAAAGCGAACTGGAACAGATACCGGGAGTGGGACCGAAGAGGGCGGCCGCCCTTATGGAGCGTTTCGGCACCATTGACGGCATCAAGGACGCCCCTGAGGAAGAACTCATGAAAACGGAAGGCATAACGCAGACCATCGCAGGCAGCATACGGGATCATTTCGCGGCGGAATGAGTATAAAAAGAAGCATCATCATGATGCTTCTTTATTTCATTTATAACTGTGGATCCCGGGTATAAAGGTATTGACTCCTATATAGGTGAAGATGACGCATATGAATCCGATCACGGCGAATACCGCGGCGGAACGCCCCTTCCATCCGTTTCGGACCCTCTGGTGCAGATATATCATGTAGATGATCCAGGTTATCAGCGACCATGTCTCCTTGGGATCCCATGACCAGT
Source organism: Eubacteriaceae bacterium (assembly GCA_017613995.1). GTDB lineage: Bacteria > Bacillota > Clostridia > Eubacteriales > Anaerofustaceae > RUG14186. The sequence goes on along the minus strand of JAGACT010000022.1, from coordinate 21,198 downwards.
AGCTTCCCCAGGCCCTCTCCGCCCAGATGGCTCCTGTGACAATGGTGAAGGTCAGGAACAGCAGGCCCAGTGCGACGCTGCGGTATCCGATCATATCCAGGGTCTCCCGGTCGGGGATATGCTGATCCATAAATCCCCTGGCGGTAAAGCGGTCGCGCATAAGGAATATCAGGCCCACGGCGAAGGACACCCCGAAAGCTCCGTAGGCTATGATGGCCGTGGAAACATGAAAGCCCAGCCAGCGGCTCTGCAGAGCGGGCATGAGTGCATGGACTTCCCTGGACTGCATCGCGGCGTATCCTATAACAAGGAAACTGACCGGAGATGAGAACGCACCCAGCACATGGAAACTGAAACGCCGTATGAAAATGAGGCTCACCAGGTTCAGTCCCCAGGCAAAGCTCGTGGCGAACTCGTACTGGTTGGTCAGAGGGAGCCTTCCGCTTCCGATGCCGCGGCATATCAGGGCAGCGGTATGAAGCACCAGGCCCGCGACCTGAAGTATCCACGCGGTCCGTGCCAAGGCCTCCTTCTTTACGGCCACATACACGAAGTAAAGGACCATGGCCGCAAAATATATGAGCATGACCGCAGTAAACAGTATATTCTCCGCTTGGATCATCATTTCACTCATAATAATCTCTCCTTTCCGGCCTGCCTTCAGGCCTCCGGGGCAGCTTCCCGGATCGCCTTCTCAAATTCGTCCCTGAAGATGCTTCCGCCCTTAGGGCTGTATCCGCAGACGCTCCAGACGAGCTCTTCACCGCGGACAGCCCACATTATTCTGGCCGGCATGTAAAAGTTTATGAAAAGACCCAGTATCAGTACCATGGCCCCGATGAAAGCCAGAGGCGTGAACGGATCCCTTTTTATCTGGATGACAGTATAATTCTGCGGTTCGTCGAAAGTAATGGTATAGTCATCCACCGTGATCTTCTCATCCTTCATGAGTACGTTCATTCCGACGATCTGGGATCTATAGTATATGCTGTACAGATATCCCGGGTTGTTGAGTCTTCCGCTGGCGGTGGCCGGCCTGCCTTCGTAAAGGATATAGTCCGGATAAAACGCGTTGAAATATACCGCCAGGTCTGGAAGATCCGACACCGTCACATACTCCCCGGCACAGATGACGTCCCTCTGGAGCAGCTCTCCGTCTTTGTAAACGCTGACCGCAGCTGCCCATCCCGTGGAGTTCTGGTAGAACTTCATGCCGAACAGGGAAGCGGGATTGTTGACGCTTATCTCGGAAGAAGCACTCTGTCCCGAAGAGTCCTTTACCGTTATATAGGCCCTGTACTGGTCCACGGTATCATCGTCCCTGAGCTCCACCGAAAAATCATCGATAGTCAGAACATATCCGCTGTCCCCTATCTGCCGGGTCTGACCCGCAACGCCGTACACGGCATACTGACGCATGAGCATCTGTCCCAGGCCGAATCCGACGATCAGCAGAAGTATCCCCAGGTGGCAGACCCAGGCGCCCCAGATCCCCACCGCATTTTTTGAAGCAAAGAGAATCTCCCTGCCACTGCCGTCCTTCGCTTCAGTCACCCGCGTCATGCCCAGCCTGCCGAAGATCCCGGAAGGATCCCCGATCCCCGATGCCTGCACATCGCAGCCATATGACCCGGCGGAAGCCGGATCGGTATATCTGCGGTGTTTTTTTACCAGCTGCGGTATCCTGATGACGTTGCACATCAGGAGGTTCACGCACAGAAAGATGCCGATGGCAATGAACCACCAGCTGTGATATGCGTCATCCAGATCAAGAAAGAGTATCAGTGACGCGGTCTTCTCCGAATAGGAGCCGTAATACCACTGTTCTCCCTTGTTCTGGGGGACTATACTGGCCACGGAACACACCGCGGCCAGTAAGATCAGCAGGATGACGGCAAAACGCATCGAAAACAGAAATCTTAAAAACTTCTTCAAACCGTCCATTAAACTAACCCCGACGTCTGCGGCACATACAGTGAGCCGCAGATGCCGAATCTTTTTTCCGTTTCGGGAGATTACTGCTCGTTGAGCAGCTTCATTCCCTCGTTGATCAGCTCTTCGGATTTATCCAGGCAGTATGTCGCCAGTTCCGTGTTGTGAGCTCCCTCCGAATTCTCCACATAGCAGAAATCGAAATACCACTGGGCTTCACGGTAGATCTTTCTTACCGCTTCCAGTTTTTCCTCGCTCATCTTGCCTTCTGCGACAGCCGCCGCCAGGGCATCCTTGAAATCGGAGAGCTTTGTGCCCACCTCGGTCTCCCTTGCTGTGATGCGCTCCTGGATGCGGCGCACTGTGGCCACCATGTCGGTATCGCCGTGGCATACGGCGCAGTTTGACAGAAGCGTCTCACTGTCGAGAGGACTTGAGATGTAATGGCTGTGATATACGGTCCCGTCCTCTTCCTGCACCATCTCCATGTGGCAGTCAGCGCAGTTGAGCAGCCCCGCGTGCTTGCCCGCGAGGAACGTCTCCGTCTCGGGGTGCTGAGCTTTCAGCATCCTTACTCCCGTGGAAGCGCATATCCAGTCATAGAAACCCATTTCATCATAGTATGCAAGGATCGCGTCCGGACTCATACTGGCGACGTCATGATAGGGCATCATGGTCTCCTTGTCGGCGGGCGTGAAATAGTACTCGATGTGGCACTGTCCGCAGGAGAGAACCGACGGGTCGATATCGTCCATATTGTCTCCCAGCGCCTTTATGACATAGGAGTGGGTAACCACAAGCTTCCCGCGCTCACCGGCTTCGTTGCCGTGGCAGGTATAGCAGCTTACGTCTTCCTCCATCATTGCCAGGACCTCGTAGAAATCCATAGTGTATGCTCCCACCCCGATATCGTTCACCAGCTTGGCGAAGTTGGGAGTCTTGCAGGTAAGGCAGTTGGCGTAGGGATGGGGCCGGGCGGTCTTCTCCACGTCCTCGAGACAGTATTCATGTCCCCTGGCACTGCCGTAGTCGACGGCAAAACCGTAGCCCTCATAGATGTTCTTCAGGTAGGGATCCTGTTCGAGATAGTCGATGACGTAGTCATTTTTGCTGTTCTCTCCCATGGTAAAAGCGATCTCCGGGTAGACCTGAGCCCAGTCCGCGGCATTTACCGTGCCGTCATTGCTGGTGGCGGGCGGCGCTTCCGCCTCAAGGTACTCGATATCGTCTCTTGAGAGCGGGCCGAGATCCCCTCTGTTTTTCAGATGGTACATCACGTCGCCTCCGGTGAGGGCTCCTCCCAGCAGGGCGAAGCACAGTATCACCGCAGCGGCAGCGATCATACCCTTTAATTTCCTGTTCGTATCCATAATTGGCTCAGACCTCCTTTGCCGCAGTTTGGGCAGGTTGTGTTATCACGTGCACCGGGCACTTTTCGGCACATTTTCCGCACTGGATGCATTTTTCGTAATCGATGCTTGCAAGATTGTTCTCCACATGGACCGCATCTGATTCGCACTGCTTCGTGCAGGCCATGCATCCGATGCAGCCGGCCTTGCAGATATTTTTGACCACTGCGCCTTTATCCTTGTTGGAGCAGCGCACCGCGACCTTTTTCGCAACGGGCTTGAGCTCGATCAGTCCCTTCGGACATGCCTTTACACAAAGACCGCAGCTTACGCAGAGTTTCTCATTGACCACGGCGACACCGTTGATCACCTTTATGGCGTTCTGGGGGCATGCGCTCACACAGGAACCGAGCCCGAGACAGCCGTAGCTGCACTCATTCAGGTTCAGCCCGGCCATGACTGCGCTGCGGCAGTCGGAGATCCCGACGTAATGGCCGAGCTGGCCTGTCACGTCGCAGGTGCCGCTGCAGCGGACGAAGGCAGCGTGTCTCTCCGTCTCTTCCGCGGTGACGTCCATTACAACGGCGATCTTTTCCGCCGCTGCATTCCCGCCCACGGGACATCCGTTTACCGGGGCTTCGCCTGCGACTATGGCAGCAGCCATCGCATCGCAGCCTGCGAACCCGCAGGCACCGCAGTTGTTTCCGGGCAGGCACGTCCTGACGGCGGCCTCCCTTTCATCCACTTTCACGTAGAACTTTTTCGAGGCATACACCAGGCCGGCTCCGACAGCTATGCCGATGAGCGTTATAACCAGAGTCGTAATGATTATGTCGTTCATTCATCAGCCTCCTTACAGCGCCAGTCCGGAGAATCCCATAAAGGCTATGGACATCAGCGCGGCGCTTATCAGTACGATGGGAGCTCCCCTGAGGGGCTCGGGAAGATCCTCCTCCCTTATGCGGCTCCTTATGCCTGCCAGAAGCACTATCGCTACGGTGTAGCCGACTCCGGTGCCGAATCCCGCTGCGATGCTCTGGATCAGATTGAATTCGTTCTGCACGTTGGTAAGGGCTATGCCCAATACCGCGCAGTTGGTGGTGATCAGGGGCAGATAAATGCCCAGCGCCTTGTAGATCGAGGGAGAGCTCTTTTTCAGGAACATCTCCACTATCTGGACCAGAGCCGCTATGACCAGGATGAACACGATGGTCTTCATGTAATCCAGGCCCAGAGGCGAAAGTACGTTATCATAAAGCAGGCTTGCCACTGCGGAAGCCACGGTGATAACGAAGATGACCGCTCCGCCGAGGCTGGCGGATGCTTTCATCTGCTGGGAAACGCCCAGGAACGAACATATGCCCAGAAACTGATTCAGGACCACGTTGTTTATCAGCGCACAGGAAACAATTATCAATATCAGACTGTTCATTTCGCTTCCTCCTTAGGTTCATTGCAGACGGCGGTACATGTGGCACATGCTCCGTCGCATCCGTTTTCCACCAGCTGCCTCTGCCTGGTCCTGATGCCCAGGGCGTTCTGCACTATTATTATGAACGCGATCACCAGGAAGGCTCCGGGAGGCTGTACGAAGATGGATATGGGCTCCATGCTCCTGGGAAGTATCTGCATCCCGAAGGCTGTCCCGCTGCCCAGTACCTCGCGGATGAGTCCGGCCAGGGTGAGGGCAACGGTGAAGCCGAGGCCCATGCCGATGCCGTCCATGACGGCGAGGCCGGGAGTATTTTTGTTGGCATATGCTTCCGCTCTGCCGAGTATGATGCAGTTGACCACTATAAGGGGTATGTAGATGCCCAGGGCATCATACAGCGCGGGAAGATATGCTTCTATGAGAAGCTCCGTGACCGTTACCAGGGAAGCTACTATCACTATGTACGACGGAAGCCTTACGGCATCGGGTATCACCTTTCTCAGGAGGGATATCACCAGATTTGAAAGGATAAGGACCGCCATGGTTGAGAGGCCCATTCCTATACCGTTCACGGCTTTCGTTGATACCGCCAGCGTGGGACACATGCCCAGCATCAGGATAAGGGTCGGGTTTTCCTTAATGAGTCCGTTATACAGTCTTTCGATGTATTTGTTCATGTCTATTTACCTCCTCCCATTATCGTATTGCGGAAGAAATCCAGAGCGGCATTGACGGCATTCACGACAGCTCCCGATGTGGTGGATGCACCCGACACGGAATCGATCTCGTTGTCGGCCGTGGCTCCGCCCTTCTTGAGCAGGACGAAGGACGTCACGTTGCGTCCGTTGAACTGATCCTTGAACGCCGGTTCTCCGCAGAGCATTCCCATGCCCGGAGTTTCGTTCAGTGTCGTGAAGGCGATGCCGTTCACCGTTCCGTCAGGCGAAATGCCTACGGACAGAGTCACATCCCCGTCGTAGCCGTCCGAACTGGTGACGCTGATGACATATCCGACAATGCTGCCGGAGGCGTCCAGACCCGTGACCGCGTCGTTGATCCTGACACGGCCGAATCCGCTGGAGTATACTCCTCCGCCCAGGGCCTCTATGGCTTCAGCCACAGCTCCGTCCTTTTCAAAGGTATCGGCCTGGGGACATACCTCCCTGTAGGATTCTGCGCTCTTTGCCAGCTTCTGAGCCTCTATGTTCTCCTTGGTGAGATCATACACGCCGCTCAGTGCAAGTCCCGCTATCAGGGTGACCACTGCCAGTACGATGACCGGTTTGGGGATGAGCTCCTTAAGCGTCTTTTTCTTCTCTCCGTTCTGAAGGGCTATCTGGTCCTTTCTGAAGGCGAAGGGTTTCGGCACTATGAAGGTATCTATAAGGGGAGTAAACAGGTTTGCGATTATTATCGCGTAGCTGAAGGAGTCCGCGGCACTGCCGAAGCAGCGGAACATGGCCCCAAGTACTCCGATGATGCAGCCGTAAACTATCTGTCCCGGCCGGGTCACCGGTGAAGTGGTATAGTCGGTGGCCATGAAGAAGGCTCCCATGATGACTCCTCCGCCGCACAGGTGCGCCGCCAGGAACCGGGGATCGAATCCCTGTCCTCCGAATGCCGCCATGAACAGCACGAAGCTTCCCAGAACGGAAAAGCATATTTCGCCCTGGATGATGTCCATTGCCCAGAGGAACATGCCTCCTATGGCAAGGGCCAGTATGGAGCTTCCGAGCACTCCTCCCGCGGTCCCCAGGAACATCTTCGTGATGTCCACTGCCTTTCCCGCGGCCATTACGGCCAGAGGCGTGGCGGAACTCACCCCGTCCACCTTAAAGGTCGTGACCGTCATTGAGAAGGAGATCAGGAGAAAGCATCTTGCTGCCAGAGCAGGATTTATAAAGTTCTTACCGAGGCCGCCGAAGCAGCACTTAACGACCAGTATCGCGAACAGCGAACCCAGGAACGGAACATACAGCGGCACAGTTGCGGGCAGCGCCAGTGCCAGCAGCAGTCCGGTGACCACTGCGCTGCAATCCTTCCAGGTATCGGGACGGTGGCAGAGTTTGTCGAAAAGGAACTCGGTGCCCACCGCCGTTCCCACGGATACCAGGACCATCCACAGGGAATACAGCCCGTTCACACAGCATCCCACAACGGTAACGGGGAGCAGTGCGAGGCAGACCGTGCGCATTATCGCGGCTGTCGTCCATTTGTCTCTGGCATGGGGGCCGGTGGATAAATTAAGTACTGTAGTGTTCATTTGGCACCTCCCGCAGCCTGTGCTTCCCGTTTTTTCTGGGTTATCTCTCCCTTTGCCCTCTTGAAGGTCTGCATGAGCGGACGCTTGGCGGGACATATATAAGTACAGGAACCGCACTCTATGCATTCCAGACCGTAGAGCTTGTTCTCATAACGATCCAGATCATTTTTCTCGAAAGCCTCCGCCATAAGCTGGGGAACAAGGCCCGAAGGGCAGACTGTGGCGCAGCGACCGCAGTGCAGACAGGCACTCATCTGTTTTTGTGCTGTCTCCACGGCGTCTTCCCCGAGAAGCGTAAGTCCGTTGCTTACCTTCTGGGTCGGCACATCTAGACTGCTGAGGGCAGTGCCCATCATGGGGCCTCCCGCCAGAGCTTTTACCAGAGTGCGCCCTTCCTTTATTCCGCCGCAGACCTCCAGGATCTCCGAAAGCATCGTCCCGGTGCGAACTATTAGATTCGAAGGTACGGCCACGGCATCCCCCGTAACGGTCATGGCTCTGCGGTAAAGGGGCTCTTTATATACGACTGCCTTCTGGACAGCGTAAACCGTGCCCGCATTGGACACTATGCATCCCACATCCGCAGGAAGTCCCGCTCTCGGGAAATCAAGGCCGGCGACCACTTTGATAAGGCTCTTTTCACCGCCCTGGGGATACTTGGTCTTCAGGGCGAGAACGCTTATGCCTTCCTTTCCGGCGGCGGCCGCCTCCATAGCGGCTATAGCCTCCGGCTTGTTCTTCTCGATCGCCAGCACTCCCCGGGCATTGGGGAAAAGCCTGAGGATTATCTGAAGGCCTTCCACTATATCCTCCGCACAGGTGCGCATAAGCTGGTCATCACATGTGAGATACGGTTCGCATTCCGCACCGTTGACGATGACCCATCTGACATCCATGTAGTTGTTGGGAGCAAATTTGACGTGAGCGGGGAATCCCGCTCCTCCCATACCGACGATGCCCGCGTTCCTGATGCGCGACAGTATCTCTTCCCGCGAGATTTCGGAAATGTCATCCCTGAGGGTATAATCCGCCTCCGGTGTGAACTGGCCGTCGTTTTCCACCACGATACAGTCCATCATCGCGCCGGAAATAGTACGGCGCTTTTCCACGGCCTTTACGGTGCCTGAACATGAACAGATTATGTTGGCGGATACGAAGCCCTGAGCCTCCCCTATTATCTGTCCGACTTTGACCTGATCATTCTTTTTCACGACGGCTGCTGCCGGTGCACCGATATGCTGGGACAGCGGGAATACGAGTTCGCCCCTGGTTTCATAGACCTTCAGGGGCACATCCCGGCTAAAGTCCTTGTGCTCAGGCGGATGCACGCCGCCGCGAAATGTGTCTTTCGCCATAATGCCTCCTTGTTTTGTCCCGGAAAGAATATGCCGCGCAGGCGGCATCCTTCCGATGGTAAATTGAGCTAAAAGATCCGCACTGAACGCTTTCGGTAAGCCCTGCCAGTGCACGGATGATCATACTGGGAGTTACTCTCCCCGTATACATCATATCATAACAACAGTCCGTATAGCCACAACAAAACAGCCCGAGTCCGGAAATACTGTTTATTTGCTTCATTTTTCGCGGATCCGCAGCAAAAGGGCACAGCTGATGCCTTTATGAATGATATATCGGGTTTTTATTCGATTTGTTGGGTTTTCTCTGTTCCGTATCTGCAGCAATCGCTGCGGAATCCTATTGTTTATCTGCCGGTACTGTGATATGATTAACGGGCCGCATACAGCGGCAGGGTGTCTCTTGAAAACCACCTGAAAAAAACAAGGAGATCTATTATAATGAACAGAACAATTCGTGAATTCCGCGAACTGACCGGGAATGCCCCTCCTCTGCTGGTTTCCCTGATGATCCTTTCCATAGTGGGAATGAATCTTCTGGCAAACAAAAGCATAGATACCGGAGTCGACTGGCTGGCCCTGGACTGCGGGATTCTTTTTTCATGGCTCGCATTTCTTACGATGGACGTGCTTACCCAGTGCTACGGCCCCAGGGCCGCCAGCGTTCTGTCAGTGACGGCGCTGGCCATCAACCTCGGCATGTCACTGATCCTTTATATCGCCAGCATAATACCCGGCGTTTGGGGGGAAAGCTTCGTTGCCGGCAGCGAAGCGGTGATAAACGCTGCTCTCGACGGCACCTTCGGGGGCACGTGGTATGTGATCTTCGGCAGCTCCGTCGCATTCATCGCATCCAGCATCCTCAACAACTTCATGAACCACGGCATCGGAAACATCATTGGGAAAAAGGGCACTTTCGCCCACTTTGCGGCAAGGGCCTATATATCAACCTTTACCGCTCAGTTCGCCGACAATATCATATTTGCCCTGCTGGTCAGCAAGGTATTTTTCGGCTGGAGCCTTCTGCAGTGTTTTACCTGCGCCGTCACGGGGGCTGTGATGGAGCTTCTGTTTGAAGTCATCTTCTCCCCTCTCGGATACAGGCTCTCGAGAAAAGTCATGACGGAACGTTCCCTGTCGGCAAAGGAGGAGACTGTATGAGGATCGTGATCACCGGCACCGCCGCAGGCATAGGAAAGGCCTGCGCGGAAAGGTTCATTTCTTCGGGCCATGAGGTATACGGCTATGACGTGGAAGAAAGCACTCTGGACCATCCTCTCTATCATCACTTCATCCACGATATCGCCGGGGAGCAGACCCCTCCGGTAATCGGGTGCGAGATCCTGATAAACAATGCGGGGACCCTTACCGAGGAAAACGCCATCGAGACCAACCTGCTGGGGACCATACGCTTCACCGAGGCCTTTAAAGACTCCGTGTCGCTGAAAAGCATACTGTTCATCGCTTCAGCCTCCGCCAGAAACGGGTCCGAATTCCCTCTGTACGTGGCAAGCAAAGCAGGGATAGTGGGATACATGAAGAACCTGGCATTGAATCTCGGGAAGAGAGGGATCACCTGCAACAGCATTTCTCCGGGAGGAGTCGTCACCGCCTCCAACGGACATATCATAAACGATCCGGTCCTGTACGCGGCGGTGAAGGCGGAGACCCTGCTGGGGAAATGGGCACAGCCCGAAGAGGTGGCCGAGCTGGCATATTACCTTACGGTGCAAAACCGCTCCATCACCGGGGAGGATATCCTGATGGACAACGGGGAGATGCTGCGTTCGAACTTCATCTGGTAGGTCACGGACACTGCATGATGTCCGTACCGTGATACTGACAGGGTTCTGCCGCCTGTATCGTCTTAAGCTGACGGTACGGCCGGTTTTCCTGTCTGCAGATTTCCGAAAAAAAGGTATTTACTCTATATTTTATGTTATCAGCCCTCCCGGGACGCCCGGGTTCCCGGCATACCCGCAGACCCGGAGCGGAAAGAGCTGAAAACTAACGGAACCGGGCGCAACCCGGGGATAAGATAGTATAATATTGTAAGCGGCGCCGGATCATGTGCCCCATCGGGGAGCATGATACCGGCATGCAGTTTAAGGAGACAGGCATGACGACACCTACTTACGACGCAAAGAACCCGGACCCGAAGGCATCGGAGGGCTGCGGCCTGTGCGTACGGGCCTTCATAAACTTCCTGAACGGGACAGCTTCAGACATCCAGGCCGAAGCCGAAACGGACGGAGACATTATGACCCTGACGGGACAGTACTTCGACGGGACCGCTGGAAAGACCTTCAGAGGGACCCTCAGAGGTCCGGCGGACGAACCCGAAGCGCTGGGGACAGTGCTGGCGGGACGCCTCATGACACAGGCAGGCACGGGAACTGTACCCGGTAAGGTGTGGCTCGTGGGAGCCGGACCCGGAGACGCGGGTCTTCTGACCCTCAAGGGCAGGGATGTCCTGTCGAAGGCGGACGTGGTGGTATACGACGCCCTGGTGGGAGACGGGGTGCTCGCGTTTATCCCGGAAACAGCCGAGCAGGTATTCGCGGGAAAGAGAGCGGGACACCACTACATGCGCCAGGAGGATACGAACCGTCTGCTGCTAACGGAAGCGGTCAAGGGAAAGCGAGTGGTAAGGCTCAAGGGAGGAGACCCCTTCCTGTTCGGGCGCGGCGGCGAGGAACTCGAACTTCTCAGCACCTATGAAATCCCCTACGAGGTTGTCCCCGGCATAACCAGCGCCTTTGCGGTGCCGGCATACAACGGGATCCCCGTTACTCACAGGGACTTCTGTTCCAGCGTGCATATCATCACGGGACACCGCAGGGCTGATCATACCTATGATATCGATTTCGACGCCCTGAAGCGCACCGGCGGAACGCTGGTGTTCCTCATGGGGATAGCCTCTCTGCCGGATATCTGCTCGGGTCTGCTGGAGGCGGGCATGGATCCCTCCACGCCTGCGGCGGTACTGGAATGCGGCACCACCGCGGACCAGCACCGTATCTGCGGAACGCTGGGCACTCTTGCCGGGATCTGCGCCTCGACCCGGGTGCTTACCCCGGCCATCATCGCTGTGGGACAGGTCTGTGCCCTGGCGGGCCGCTTCTCCTGGGCGGAATCCCGCCCTCTGGCAGGCATCAAAGCCGTCGTGACCCGGCAGAAGGACCGCACTTCCCGTATTGCGGAGATGCTTCGGGAGCGCGGAGCGGAAGTTATTGAGAATCCGGCCATAGAAACGGTGCCTGCGCCGGACGATGAGCTCGACGCCGCCTGCAGGGGAATCGCTGAGGGAACTTACGGCACTGTGGTGTTCAATGACCCGATCAGCGTACGCATCTTCATGAGGCGCCTGCTCAGGAAAAACGATATACGCGTCCTGGGCAGCGTCACCGTGGCAGCCGTCGGAGGCGGCACCGCAGGCGAACTGAAAACCTTCGGCCTTCGTCCGGACGCCGTGCTGTCCTCAGACGGCAGGAACGATCTGGACTGTGAGCCTGACAGCAGAGCCAGCCTTATCCTGCACGGCAGGGCGGACGACGTTTCCGAACTCGCATCCGCTCTTTCGGAAGCGGGAGGTCCCGTCACCCGGTGCGCCGTGTTCGATATGGTCTTCGGCCGTCCGGAGGCGGTGGATCTGACATCGGAAATAGACGCGGGAGAGATAGACTATGCCGTTTTCACCAGCGTTTCCACCGTCCGGGGATTCGCTGCCAGCTGCCCGGGAGCCGACCTTTCGAAAGTCCGTGCCGTATGCATCGGCAGACAGACGGCGGACGCGGCATCCGCTCTTGGGATGTCGGTGCTGACGGCTCAGAATGCTTCCCTCGCTTCCCTCGCGGAGGCGCTGGAGGAAGCCGCAAAGGATAACTGCAATATATAAAACATAAACAGACAGATATAATGGGAGGGACATTATCATGAAAAGAACAGCAGCGCTCTTACTTGCCGCAGTCCTGATAGCGGGTCTCGCTGCAGGATGCGGACAGACCGGGAATCAGGGAGGATCATCCGGAGACTGGAAGCCCGTGAGCGTAACGGATGATCTCGGAAGAAAAGTGACCATCGAAAACAAGCCTGAAAAAACAGCGGTCCTGCTGGGCAGCTTCGCGGAGACCTGGCTGCTGGCGGGCGGAAGCCTCTGTGCGACGGTCCGGGACAGCTGGGACGATTATAAGCTCGATCTCGACGAGAGCGTCGTGAACCTCGGGTCCCACGGCAGCGTGAACATGGAGCTTCTGTTCGAGTCGGAAGCGGATTTCATAATCGCCTCGGCGAACACGAAAGCCCAAGTCGAACTGATGGGGACATTTGAAAAGGCGGGGATCCCCGTTCTGTATTTCAGCGTAAACAGCTTCGAAGACTACCTCAGGATGCTGAAGGTATGCACCGAGATCACGGGAAGGGACGATCTTTATCAGGCCAACGGTCTCGATGTGAAGGAAAGAGCTGACGCGGTCATAGCCGAGGCACTGGATGCGGCCGAAAAGAACGGCGCACCCAAGGTGCTCTTCGTGAGGGCTTCCGCAAAGACTGTCAAGGCTAAGGGCAGCGACGATACCGTAACGGGATTCATACTCAAGGACCTGGGAGCAATCAATATTGCCGACGGCAGCACTCTGACGGACGACCTCAGTATCGAGAAGATCATCGTGGAGGATCCGGATTTCATTTTCCTTGTCATACAGGGAGATGACGAAGAAGGCGCGAGGAAGGCCCTTTCCGAGCAGCTTACGGACAATCCAGCATGGGCGGGACTCACCGCAGTGAAGGAAGGCAGAGTGTATTTCCTGCCGAGAGACCTCTACCACTTCAAGCCCAACGCCCGCTGGGATCAGGCCTATGAAGGGATAAAGGACATACTGTACGGACAGCAGTGAAGCTGCTCTGACGGACTTAGTAGATATTAACTGACACGATAACGGGATCTGCGGATCCCGTTTTTTTTCGTGGCTGGTTCCCGGCATGCCGGGAAGGACGCCCTGAAGGCATAAAAAGGGACTGCCTCCGCTGAGGCAGCCCGGGATCCGTCGGGATCGATCTGTCAGTTCATCTGTCTGCGCCTCATGGCGATGACCAGTGCCATCGCAGAAGCCAGAGCAAGACACAGTATCCATTCAGCCCTGTGGGTATATAATCCGGTGTAGGGCGATTCGGACGAAGACGTATCCGCCACGTAGAAGGGCGCTACCGCGGTTCCGTCCCTGAATACCGCCTGAATGGTATGCTTTCCGGTGGAAAGACTGTCTACCAGCTGCTTTGAGAGCACCACGACGGTGGATCCCTCGTAGGCGCTGTAAAGCGCGGGATCCGTCTCTTCTCCGTCGATGAATAGCTTCTCGAAGGATTCGAGTGGGCCGTTGATCCTGAAAGATACCTCCCCTGTCTCCGAACGGTCCACTGTCTGGCCCTGGCCCTCCGTGAATTCATAGACAGCAGCGGGAGGCGCGGGCTCGGTATATGTGATCCTTCCTTCGGAAGAACCGTACTTCTCTCCTATCACGCCGTTGAGCACCGTTCCGATATAGCTTATCAGAACTTCATCCACGGGAACGCCGGTATCGAACTGTTTCGACGCGATAGTGAAAGCGTAGTAAGTATCGCCTCCGTTGGCGCAGAAATCGTTGGTGACCACAGCGTATGTCGCATCGGGATCGAAGGCCTTTCCGTTGATCTCCGTGATGGTGACCCTGTTGATGGACTTCGGCCCGTAGTATGTGGATCCGGGATAGGCCTTTTCATTTGCGTCATACTCTTCGTTAATGTCTATCACGTACTTCATGCCGCTGACCTGCGGGAAGCCTCCTATGCTGGCGGGCGAGCAGTATGTGGATGCCTCCAGAGCTTCCAGGAGCATCTCTCCCGTGATATAGGTCACGGTGACGGTGTTGCCGAAGGGAAGCACCGTATTGACATCCTTTTTGGTAATGTCTGCCACGATATTGTCCGCGGAGGATGTGCTTGGCAGATTGGCCCTGATACCGCCTCCGTTTATCACCGCTACGTAGTTTTCCTCGGGAAGTTCAAGCTCGCTCTGCGAGACGACCGACCACAGCATGGCGTCCGCCACGAGATCGGCGAGGCCCGTCTCCCCGGTCCGGTTTGCCCCCCTGGTGCCGTCCAGGAACACTTCCGTACTGGCAAACACTTCACTGTATGAAGCATCGATCTGTGACATGAGATCCTTCGCCAGAGCCGCTACCGTGTCGTCCTTTGGAGAGTCATCGCTGATCACATACAGATAATTGGTGTCGATCTTTTTCGTCGCGGCATCGATGATAATGACTCCGATATCCGTAAGCGAGGATCCCGTGGACTGGATACGCTCGAGTTTTTCGCCTTCCTCCATTACGGTATGGGAATGTCCGTCGATCATGAAGTCGAATTTGTCGGCAAACTGATTATAGATGTCATATGAACGGTAGGGAGCGCTGGAATCATTCACCCCGAGATGGGAAACGCATATTATCAGGTCCGCGCCGCTGTTCTCAAGGGATACGACCTGTTCGCTGATATCGCTGATTATCGCCTCTTCACCGTCGACGACGAGGCCCTTTATCTTAGCGGGATTTGCCTTTGTCCTCGTTTCGGGGTGGCGACTCCTATGAAGCCGATCGTGATTCCGCCGGCGCTCATAAGTACTGACTTCTGAGTCCTGGCGGTCAGGGGGCTGCCGTCCTCCAGCTCCAGGTTGCAGCACACTACCGTGAAATCGGCGGTGTCCAGGTTGCTCTGCGTCGCGGCCAGACCGTAATCGAATTCATGGTTGCCCAGAGTCGCGATATCGTAGCCGACCGCGTTCATCATGATCACTCCGTTTTTGCCCTGGTTGTCGCTCACATAAACGGTACCCTGGGAAAAGTCACCCGCGTCCACCAGCAGCACGGCTTCGGCTCCCTTGTCGAGGAAGTCCTGCTTAAGTCCCGCCACGTAGGCGTATTTGTCTATGGCTCCGTGAACGTCGTTCGTATGGAGAATTATCACCTTCCCCGCGTAGGTCCCCTCCGATGAGGCTGCGCCTCTGTCCGCTGTTTCGCTTTCAGTCTCCGGCGCCGGATCGATGTCCTCGGCGTATACCGCCGGCATGACGGAAAACAGCATCAGGATCACAACAAGGATACTCAAAAACCGTTTTGTGCCTGTCTTCATAATGTCCTCCTGTTTCGATGCCCCGCACGTCCTTCGCCGGGGCAAAATATCTGTGATACTCTTTTTGTTAGACTAATCAACTGTACGGGTCCCAATAGTACCGCAGCTGAAAAAGGCGCAGAATCGGGAACGATCCGTTACTATTCGACCACTGTCTGCTCCGTCTCGCTGATGGCGAAGACCGTCAGGAAAAGCAGGTCGAAATCATCGGTCGACGTCCAGATCCTGTAATACATTTTGCCTGCGGGGAGGACGATCCTGTGCTGGAGCTCATCCTCCTCGTGGACGTAGACGCTGCTGGTCTCGATCCTGGCAAAGGGAGCCGTATCCCTTGACACATCGTATACGATGTACGGGAATCTGCTGCGCATGTCGGTGATCACCCTGATGCCCTTCGAATGAAGAACGTCCCAGATGTTCTCCCCGTCGAACTTGAACCATGAACGGGCGGAGAGCACTTCTTCGTTGTACTTTTCCGTAACGGTGTGACCCACCTCGTGTTCCGTTACGCTGCCGGCTGAATGATCGCGGAATTCAAACGTGCGGGCCCCGACCAGGGCGTTCTTTTTCATCTTTCCTTCGAAGATGACGCTGCGCTCGCCGTCCTCCATGATATAGCCGGGTTTCAGGGAATCGCCGTCAAAACGGAAGTAATACTCCGTGACGCCTGTCCCCTCCTTGTACGCTTCGAAATCCACCTCGGGTACGGTGCCCATACCGGGAGTGGCCGCGTCGAGCTCTTTGCTCTTTTTGAACGCCTTTGAGGATTTCCTTACGCCGTAAGCTGCCAGTGCGACACCGGCTGCCACAGCCAGCAGTCCTGCCAGTTTGCCTCCCCTGCTGTTTGAGATGTTTTCTGGACGCTCGGGATCATAGTACACATCGATTGTGTCTCCCACACGGTAGTCTCCGGAAAGTCCGCTGAAGGAACTCTCATATGTCCCTGATCCCACCGTATATGTAAAGCCTACGTCATACTTCCCGTCGGAAGCCGGGACCACGGAGGTTATCCTTCCCGTCGACAACTCATAATTGCCCGTATCCATGATAACAAGAAGCAGTCCGAACACCACAAGCGCTATCCCGATGGGTACGAAGACCCTGGCGGGGCCGGAATTTTTAAGCCATCTTGCGAGCCTGTTCTCAGTATTCATGTATATATCTCCTCTTTGTCGGTTTTGTTTGTATTATACAGTAACGCCGACGGATTGTCCACATTGAAAAAACAGGGAGCATCATATCCGTCGTTATTTACGGCATTTTCCGGAGGATCTTCCCTTTTCGCAGCGATCCGGGCCAGGCGGGGAAATGACCCCGATCTGAATACTTGCCTGAGGGCATCTGAGCGGTACCGTTGAAGGCGGTCGATCTTACGCTGGCATGAGCGGATCATGCCTGATTCAGCCTGAAACGGTTTTTCTCAAACACAAGAAGACCCTCATCCCTCATTTTGCAGAGTTCGTTCGACATCGCGCTTCTGTCAACCGACAGATAATCCGCCAGCTGCTGACGGTTGAACGGGATCGTGATGCTGGAGCTGTTCTGCCTTTTTGACTCTTCGGACAGGTAAGATAGGAGCTTTTCCCTGGTGGTCCGCCTTGACATGTGCTGCAGTTTCTGAACCAGGCCCCGATTTTTCTCCGATATGGCAAAGAACAGGTTCTGTACGACCATGGTATGAAAACGGCATGCCGACGAACAGGTCGAGAGGACGCGGTTGACATCGAAGAAAAGCACGGTGCTGTCCTCCACGGCGACCACGTCATTCAGGACAGGGCCGCTCTCGGGTGCCGCGTAGGCTTCACCGAAGATCTCTCCGATTCCGATCTGGCCGAGGATACTGCGGTTTCCCCAGTAGTCGTCTTTCTGGATATGGAGGCTGCCCTCCACAAGGATAAGGATATCCGCTATCCTCTCGCCCTGCCGGATCACATATTCACCCTTTTTATATGTGACCAGCCTGGCGTCAAGGCAGGAAAGCATTTTGCCGATATCATCCTCGCCGACACCGGAAAAAAGCTTCGTTTTCTTCAGTATGGGAACGAATTTTTCCATAAAAATGCCTTTCTGTTGTAAATACAACCGAATTGTTTTGATTATTATACTATACTCATGCCAGATAATCAAGTCTGACCAAGGAGGCAAATAATAATGATCAGAAAAATAATCAGGATAGATGAAGAAAAGTGCGATGGCTGCGGACTCTGTGCTAAAGCCTGTCACGAAGGAGCCATCGAAATAATAGACGGCAAGGCAAAACTGGTAAGGGAAGATTTCTGTGACGGTTTCGGAGACTGTTTGCCGAACTGTCCTGCGGGAGCGATCTCCTTCGAAGAACGCGAAGCACCGGCTTACGATGAAGCGGCAGTAAACGCGGCCAGACAGGGCGGGAAAAATATGACCGATAAGGACACCGTACCCGCCGGGGGCGGTCATCCCGGCACAGCTTGCCCGGGATCCGCAGTGAAGCGTTTTACGGGAAAAAAGGACTGTCCGGAGGATTCCTCAGTAACAGCTAACCGCCCGGTTTCCCGTCTCGCTCAGTGGCCGTGCCAGATCAAGCTCCTGCCTGCAAAGGCCGGGTTCTATGACGGCGCGAAGCTTTTGATCGCTGCGGACTGCACTGCATACGCCTATGCAGCCATGCATGAGGATTTCATGAAGGGCAGGCTCACCCTGATCGGATGTCCCAAGCTGGATCAGGTGGACTACACCGAAAAACTGACGGCCATCATCCGGGACAACGACATAAAGAGCGTAACGATCGTACGGATGGAAGTGCCCTGCTGCGGAGGACTGCAGAGGGCTGCGGAGAACGCCATTAAGGCAAGCGGAAAATTCATTCCGTGGCAGGTAGTAACGATCTCCAGGGACGGACGCATCCTGGAATAGGAAAAAGTACTTTAAATTCAGTTATACAAGGAGGCATACATTATGATTTTAAGCGGATGTCAGGGAAAACCTCAGATCACTATCATGGATAAGATCTGCCCGCAGTGCGGCCATGAGATCGAGATCTTCTCCATCGATACGGAAGCAGTATGTGAAAACTGCGGATTTACGATCTACAACGATACGCTCACATGCGTGCAGTGGTGCAAATACGCCAGGGAGTGCTTCGGAGACGCGGCCTATGAAAGTCTTATAAAAGCCGCCCAGATCATTAAAGAACGCTCTGATGCAGACCGTCCTGCGTAACAGAGATCCATTCAAAGCCGGGAGGACAAGCCTGCTTCCCGTTTACGGAGCGCGGAAAGTCCCCGGACACAAACACGGAGGCAGTACCGGAAGATCCGGCTTCTGCCTCCGCCTGCTCTTTTTACACAGTCAGCTTCACTGCTGCTGACGCTTTCTGACCGGAACCCAGACGGCGCTGTGGTAATCCGGATCGCTCATCTCGCCGTTCACGCAGTCGTACCACTCGACCGTGGCATTCCCGCACAGTTCGTATTCCGGGTTGCCGGGCAGCCATTCCCGGAAGATCTGAGAGCTGACCCGCTGGAGAGTCTCCGGGTTCGGCCCGATGCAGTTGAACACCGCCCATTCGCCTTTCGGGAATTCATAGACCACCATGCCTTCCGGCACTTCTCCGCCCGTATACTTTCCTGCGATCAGATATCGGAACTTCCCTCCGCCGATATCGTCTATGCAGACTCCGTACTCGCCGATGCAGTTGTCGACCAGCGCCTGCTCGTAGGGATTCGCGGGAGCATTTCCCGCGTATACGTTTGCAGCGTACTTCGCACAGATCTCATCCCAGAACTCCGGTATTCTCTGGTAGGAGTCCTCCATGTCGAACACCTTCTGAAAACCGATCACCTTAAAGGGAAACATGGGTGCAATCTTGTAATCCATTTGATAACCTCCTTGAATCGAGAGTTTGATCGTCAGGGGAAGGAAGGCTGTTACGGCGGCCCCGGATCTGACCTGGGACGGAGTCGCTTTGTGGAAACGGGTAAATGCTTTCGTAAAGCTCTCCGGTGTTTCGTAGCCGTACCGCAGGGCGATGTCGATAACCTTATCATCCGTATCCTTAAGCTCGCAGGCTGCCAGATACAGTCTGCGGTTGCGGATGTATTCGCCGATGCCCATCCCGGTCATCACGGAAAAGCCCTTCTGAAGGAAAAACGGAGACAGATACACCTGATCGGCCACATCCTGCGCACTGATGTCGTCGGTAAGGTGATCCTCCATATAATCGATCGCACTTCGGATACATGTCAGCCACTCCACTGTTGTTACCTCCCTGTCCTGATGCTCCCATCATACCACCGCTCCGCGGTATATTCCTGTCTTTCTCTGTTCACTTTTGTCCGCAGGAATCCAATACGCGGAATCATGATGATCCGAATATAAAAAAACCCCGGAAACGCTGAATTTCCAGGGTCGTTTGCTGCTGGTTGATTATCTCTTTGAGAACTGGGGAGCTCTGCGGGCCTTCTTGAGACCGTACTCGTCCAACTTATCGCCGGAAACCCTGGTATTTACTTGATTTTTGGGGTTCCCTCAGTTAGTTCCCTCAGTCATTAACTAGTGGCCGAAACTTGTTCTTACCCTTCATTTATGACACATCTTAACTTTCGTCACCGTCGTTCTGCGGTATCAAAGCCCCGTTCACGACATCAGAAAGCTCTTCGGGCCTATTATACTTCGCCTTATCGATGATGATCCGAATGTTTTTCTTTTTCATGATGGCCCCACCTCCTTTTGCCTTTGTCTTGATTTCTCCGTTTAATCCATTTCTTCAGAATCCACCCAGACCTCTATGGCCATAGACCTTTAAGCTATTCAGCGCATTCTCAAGATCACCAAATTCCTCTTCGGTCAATTCTACTGCCGATGCATTCAGATTCTCAACGATCCGTTCCTTGTTCTTTGAACCGGGGATCGGCACTACGTTCGGGTACTTATGCAGCATCCAGGCAAGAGAGATCTGCGCTGGTGTGGCATTCTTCTTCTCAGCAAAGTTCTTCAGTAAATCTACGATTGGCTGATTCCCCTCGATATTCGCTTTCGACAGCTGCGGAACCCAATTACGGACGTCATCGTTCTTCTCAAACTGCGTCTGGGCTGTGATCTTTCCGGAAAGCAGGCCGCTGGCGATAGGTGAAAACGGAACAAACCCAATATCATGTTCCATGCAGTAAGGAATGATTCTGTCTTCAGAGTCCCTCTCCACCATGGAGTAGATATTCTGGATCGCGGTCACAGGCGTGATCTTTTGAGCGCGGTCGATCACGTCCACGTCCACCTGAGACAATCCCCAGCCGCGGATCAGACCTTCGTCAATGAGTCTGCCCATCGCATCTGCGATCTTTTCAACGGAGACACCATTGGTGCGATGCAGGTAATAAATGTCTACGTAGTCGGTCTGAAGGCGGTCAAGGGAAGCGGTGAGATGTTCTTTTACGGTCTTGTACAGCGATCCGCCAAAGGCCGACATTCGGGAAGGCATCAGCTTTGTGGCGATCACTACGTTTTCGCGAATGCCTTTCAGTGCTTTACCGACGATCAGCTCATTGTGGCCGATACCGGCAAGATTGGGGCTGTATACCTCGGCGGTAGCCTGCTGCATCCGCTCGAAAGCGGAAAGTACGGCTTTCTGTTCTTCGTTCATATCCATATCCTCCGATTTCGTTTCGCAGCAGGCGTCTTCAAAACCCAAGATCTTTCAGCCAGCCTTGGACAGACTCTTTGGTCTTG
>JAGACT010000169.1 GCA_017613995.1 Eubacteriaceae bacterium | reverse complement strand
TGTCACATAGCTGTTGAGGGCCATGTTCTGGCTCTTGAAGGGAGCCACGCTGTATCCGTCCTGTCTGAAGATGCGGCACAGGGCCGCGCACAGAACGCTCTTTCCGGCGTTGGACATGGTCCCCTGTACCATGATGCATTTTCTGTTCTTCATTTCTTCCTCCCGTATTCTCTCGCCTTATCCGTGAATCTTTCTGCCATCACCGGATGTGACAGCATGTAAAGGTGCGGGAAACCGGCGTATAGTGTATCTGTCGCGAAGCCGCATTTCCAGCTTCTGCCGCTGGGTTTTGCGGCACTGAAGGCTTCACCGTTGTCGGTGGAATCCCAGTAATGGAATTCATGCACGGGGACGCTCTCTCCCTTTTTCAGAAGGAGGCTGTCCTCACCCGCGGTGATGGTGCAGTATCCGAAACGCACCAGTTTTCCGGCATTGGCCGCTTCTCCTCCGAGGAGCCCAACCATGGGATAGCTTGTCCCGTCAGGATCGGTCAGGCTCTTTCCCAGGTACAAAAAACCTCCGCATTCCGCCACCGTGGGAAGCCCAGAGCTTATCTTCTGCTTCATGTCCTCGAGCATCGATTTATTCTCGCTGAGCTGCCCGGCGTAGAGTTCCGGATATCCTCCCGGAAGGTACAGCCCCGAACAGTCCTCCGGGATCCTTTCATCCTTCATGGGCGAGAAGTATACCAGCTCGGCCCCGTTTTCCCTGAGGAGAGCCAGGGTCTCGTCGTAGGTGAAGCAGAAGGCGTCGTCGTGGGCCACGGCTATCTTCACGCTCTCCTTCGAAGGAGGCTTTTCCTCCAAAGGAGGAATGTCCTCCGTTTCCATTGCAGAAAGGAGCCGGTCCATGTCCACGCATTCCAGGAAGCGGTCCGTGAGGATCGAAAGCTTCTCGGAGAGCTCCTCTATCTCGCCGGAGGTGTACAGCCCCAGGTGCCTGCTCTCCAGAGCGGCTTCGGGGGTCACGGGAAGGTATCCGAAAACGGGAAGCCCCGTGGTCTCCTCCACCATGTCCTTAAGATACTCATACATGGCCTTGGAGCACTTGTTGAAGATCACTCCCGCCACGTGGGAAGGTTCCTTAAAGGTGGCCAGGCCCTTGATCAGGGCCGCTATCGTGAGGCTCGTCCCCTTGGGATCCATCACCAGTATCACCGGGATGTCAAGGGTATCGGCCACGTGCCAGGCGCTGCCTGCGGCGTCGGTGGTGCCTATGCCGTCGTAGAAGCCCATGACTCCCTCGAACACGGCGGCCTGCCTTCCGGCGGCATATTTATGATATTCATCCCTGAGGGCGTCCTCTGAAAGGAAGAACAGGTCGCAGTTGCGGCACTCCACCCCCAGCACGGAGCGGTGATACATGGGATCGATGTAGTCCGGCCCGCACTTGAAGGAGCATACGTCGATGCCCTTTCTCTTGAGCGCTCCCAGAAGGGCTATGGTGACCGAAGTCTTTCCCGTGCCCGAACGGGGAGCCGCCAGCATCATTCTGTACATGGTTCTTTCTCCCCCGTAAGGATATATATGGGATTCTCCGCCATCATCATGTGGTAGCTGCCCACCACCTTCGCGTTGGCGGAGGATATCTGGGTCACGCTGATGGTATAGCCGAACTTCTCCAGGGCCGACATGGCTTCGAAGAGGCTCTCCAGGGCGATGGCCGTGATGCATACCAGGGCACAGGGATTCTTCTCATGGACAGTGCCCACGATGGCTTCCATGTTCTTTTTGGAACCTCCTATGAACACCCTGTCCGGGGCGGGAAGATCCGCCAGGGCTTCCGGCGCCATGCCGTGGACGGGAACGATGTTGTAGCGGCAGAACTTCTCCCGGTTCTGCTTTATTAATTCTATCCCCTCCTCGTTGGTCTCCACGGCGTAAACCTTTCCCAGATCAGCCGCCAGGGCCAGTTCCACGCTTACTCCTCCGGTGCCGGCTCCCACGTCCCAGATGACGCTGTCCCGGTCGGGCTTCATGTGGGAGACCACGACAGCCCTCACGTCCCTCTTGGTGATGGGCACCTTGCCTCTGATGTAGAGCTCGTCGTCCACTCCGGGAAGGCTTCTGGGCCCTGAGGGGGCCTTTTCTATCAGCAGCACCGACAGGGGCGCTATCTCTTCTTCAAGAAGTGAATCCACCGTGCCTTCCATGACCCTCTGCTCCGGATAGGAGAGATTCTCCCCCACCGCGGCCTTCAGGCTTCCGAGGCCCGCTTCGCTGAGAAGCCTGAGGATCACTTCGCTGGTCAGCTTTCCTCCTGTAAGAAAGAAGCTGTCCCGGCCCTGCATGACGCAGCTCACGGGGTCTATGTCCGTGCCGTGGGCTGAAAAGAGGTTCCAGTCCTGCCAGGGCCTTTTGAGGGCCGAGGCAAAAAGCTGCACGGAGGAAAGGCCGCTGCGGACGCTGAAGTCTATCCCTCTTTCTTCCAGGATCGGTATCAGGCCCGTGGCTCCGGAATAGAAGCCCGAATCCCCGGAAAAGGCGACGCAGATGTTCTCGCATCCGGATGTTTCTATTATGTCCGCTATCTTCGAGGCATATATCTCCGCAACCCTGTTGGAGCAGTAGCTATCCGGCAGGGATTCCAAAAGCCTTTTGGCCCCTATGATTAGATCGGCGTTTTTCAGAAGGAGGGCGCTCTCCAGGATCATGCTGCCCTGGCTTCCTCCTCCGGTGCCTATTAGATCTACATGCATTTGATCATCTCCTCGGTCATTTCGTATACTTTCTCAAGGCTGTATCCGGCGTCCTCGGGCCTTCTTATGACGACGCATTCCACGCCGCACTCCCTGGCGGCCCTCAGCTTGTCGTCGAAGCCTCCCTCAGTGCCGGAGTCCTTGGTGACCATTATGTCGATATGGTAAAAGCGTATCAGGGCCTGATTGAAGTCGTCGGTGAAGGGTCCCTGCATGCCGATGATGTTCTTCACGGGTATCCCCGCGTCCCGGGCGGAGGTGATGCTGGATTCCAGGGGAAGCACCCTGGCGTAGAGCCTTTCGACTCCCGAATCCTTATACTTCATCAGCTCCTTGGAGCCGGTGGTAAGAAGGACGTTTCCTTCCCGGCTCTTCAGATACTCGGCGCAGGCCTCCGTATCCGAGACCATCACGACTCCCTCCTCGCAGAGGGTCTCGTCCCTCATGAGGCGAAGGTATCTTACGCCCGCTTCCTCACAGGCTTCCCTGATGTTTTTGGTGACCTCCACGGCGTAGGGGTGGGTGGCGTCTATCACCAGGAAGGCGTCTTTGAATTCCTCCTTCATGGCGGAGGCGTCCAGCCTGCCGCTTTTGACGGTGACGCCGGCGTCGCTGTCCGCCAGGTCCCGGCCGTAATCGGTGGCCACGTATTCCGTTACGGAAAGTTTGCTGTCCGCTTTCTCCTTCCGGATCAGCTCCGATATCATCTTCGCGATAAGGCGTCCGTCGGAGGTGCCGGAGAAGACCGCTATGTTATTTGCCATACTTTTCTATGTAGCCCCTGGGGGTGACCATGAGGCCGTCTATGTT
>JAGACT010000168.1 GCA_017613995.1 Eubacteriaceae bacterium | reverse complement strand
GGCCCGCTGGGTGCCCGTACCGAACAGGTACTTGTAATCCACCACGGCGCCCATCCTGGTGCTGGTGATCCCGCGGCTGTTCAGAGCGGTGGTGTCGAACACTCCGCCGATGAACTCGGCGTACTTGTCACGGATGTAGAACTTGTCCAGCTCTCTCGCCTCTTCGAGGGTCTTCACTCCGAGGTGCTCGAAGAACGCAACACCCAGCTCCTCCGCCTCGGGCAGTTCCTTGAAGTTCTTGCCGGGGCCTCCGCCCACGTTGATGGGGGCGTAGCCTCCGAAGAAGGTGCCGCTCATGATGATGGCCTTCTGGAAGAGCCCTTCGGTCACGGGGGTGGTCAGGTGAGAGACGACGCTGCCTCCGCCGGCGGACTGTCCGCCGATGGTGATGTTGCCGGGATCTCCGCCGAAGGCGGCTATGTTGCGCTGGACCCACTTCATTCCGGCATACTGGTCAAGGTAGCCGAAGTTCGCGGGGGCATCGGGATTCTCCGCGGTGATGTCGGGGTGGCACAGGAAGCCGAAGCAGTTCACGCGGTAATTGACGGTGACCACCACGATGCCCTTGCGGGCCAGGCGTTCGCCGTTGAATTCCATCTCCTGGGTGTTGCCTTCCTGCAGTCCGCCTCCGAAGAACCAGACAAACACGGGCAGACGCTCGGTGTCGTCCACCGCGGGGGTCCATACGTTGAGGTACAGGCAGTCCTCGTCCATCTCGATCCCGAGGTCCACGTTCCATTCCCTGGTGTATACGTTGTTCTGGGCACCGGGGGTGGCCTGCATGGAGATGGGGGCGAAGCGGGCGCAGTCCCTTACGCCTTCCCAGTCCTCGGCGGGCATGGGCGCGTGCCAGCGCAGATCTCCCACGGGGGGAGCGGCGAATGGCACGCCCTTGTAGCAGTATACTCTCGGATCGGCTCCGGGGATGCCCCTGAGCCGGCCGTTCTCGACTTTTGTTTCCTTGATCATATCTATCTTCTCCTTATCTGCTTCCGATGGTATCCATGTAGAACTTTCTGGTCAGAGCCATCCAGGGGGTCTCCGTGCAGGAAGCTTCCATCTCGGCGTGGTCCGTGAATACCATGGCGGTCCGCTCTTCGTTATAGCGCTTCCATTCGGGCATCTTCTCCCCGGTCACGTCTTCTCCGTTGGGATCGCCCGTCTTTACGAAGTTGGCGAGGTAATTGCTCATCATCCTGGCCAGGTCGTAATCTTTGCCCTTGAAAGGCCTCCAGCATGCGCCGAGGCTCTCGAACCAGAACCACAGGTCGGAGGAGTGGAACGCTCCGGGATGATCGTCTCCGGGCAGGTCGGCGTAGAACCTGTAGAACCAGGTGGGAAGAGAGGGATCCTTCTTTTCGGTGGCTTCAAGAGCGCACCTCACGGACAGCTCGTTGGCGTTGATGGTGGCGGCCGCGTTGGCCTGCTCCAGATCCATGCCCTCCACGAGCTTCATGAATTCGGGGGCCCTGTCCTCTCCGTAGGCCTTTTTCGCCAGCTCTTCCAGCTCGGCGAGGCTCGCGCATCCGGGACGGTTGATGAAGTCTCCCGAAACGTGGCCCATCAGAAGGGGCACCATCCAGCGGCGGTTCTGCATCATCAGGTCGTTTTCGTTGTCTATGACATACTTATCGTCGATGACCGTTCCCCACATGGTGCGCAGGCCCTTGGCGGAACGCTGCTGCTTGTACTCGTCGAACTTGTCGCGGAGGTAGAAGGCGTCCAGAGTTCTGGCCTCGGCGAGATCCTTCACTCCGAGGAACTCGAAGAAGTCGATACCGTCGGCCTCGGCCTCCCTGAGGGTACGGTTGGAGCTCATGGCTCTGTAGGGGGTGAACATGGTGCCGGAGATAAGGGCGGCCTTCTGGAAGAGTCCTTCGTTAAGGGGCGATGTGAGCTGTGTCGCGACGCTCATTCCTCCGGAGGACTGTCCTCCGATGGTGATGTTGTCCGGGTCTCCGCCGAAGGCGGCGATGTTGCGCTTGACCCACATGGTGCCGAATCTCTGGTCCAGGTTGCCGAAGCTGGAGGGGAAGTCGGGGTTCTCCGCCGTGATCTCGGGATGGCACAGGAATCCGAACATGTTGAGACGGTAGTTTACCGTGACCACCACGATGCCCCTGCGGGCCAGGCGCTCGCCGTTGAATTCCATCTCCTGGGTGTTGCCTTCCTGCAGTCCTCCGCCGAAGTACCATACGAAGACGGGAAGTCTCTCGGAGGTGTCCTTCGCCGGGGTCCAGATGTTGAGGTACAGGCAGTCCTCGCTCATCTCGATGCCCTGGTCCACGTTCCATTCCTTTTTGTAGATGTTGTCCACGCTGCCGGGGACGTTCTGCATGGAGATGGGTGCGAAGCGGGCGCAGTCCCTTACTCCGGCCCAGTCTTCGGCGGGCACGGGGGCATGCCATCTCAGATCTCCCACGGGGGGAGCCGCGTAGGGAACTCCCCTGTAAACATAGACCCGGGGATCCGCTCCGGGGATACCGCGGAGCATTCCGTTTTCGACTGTTGTCTGTTTGATCATTTTTTTACTCCTCGCAAATAATTATTTTTTGTCCTGCCCGTAATAGGCGTTCTTTCCGTGTTTTCTCAGGTAGTGCCTGTCCATCAGCTCCTGCTGCAGGCTCTTCGTGTGGCCCATGGAGATGGTATGGTAGGCCATCTCGGAGACATACTCCAGCACGGCGGCGTGGTAAACCGACTCGTCGGCATCCTTTCCCCAGCTGAAGGGGCCGTGGCCCGCCACCAGCACCGAAGGGACGTCGGAGGGATCGATCCCCCTGAAGGTCTCCACTATGACGTTTCCCGTCTCCAGCTCGTACTCGCCGGCGATCTCCTCCGGGGTCAGCAGCCTCGTGCAGGGCACCTGCCCGTAGAAGTAGTCCGCGTGGGTGGTGCCGAAGGCCGGCACCGGAGAATTCATCTGGGCAAAGGTGGTGGCCCACTTGCTGTGGGTATGGGTGATGCCTCCCACGGAGGGGAAGCTGCGGTAGAGCACCAGATGGGTGGGGGTGTCCGAGGAGGGTCTCAGATCCCCTTCGACTCTTTCTCCGGTGGCCACGTCCACCACCACCATGTCCTCGGGCTTCATTACGTCATAGCTGACTCCGCTGGGCTTTATGACCATGTAGCGGCGGTCATCGGTGATCTGGGAGACGTTGCCCCATGTGAAGATCACCAGGCCATGTTTAACCAGGTCCAGGTTCGCGCGGCATACTTTTTCCTTGAGTTCCTCGAGCATGGCTTCCTCCTAGCGAAGCTTCCAGGCGATGTCGCTGAGCATCAGCTGCATCTTCAGGGCCTCCGCCGTGGTGTCCTTTCCGATGTGCACGTATTCGATACCCATCATCTCCGCCCAGTCCTCGTACAGTTCGGGGGTGGCGTCATAGCTCAGGACCGTATGGTGGGCTCCTCCGCACATGATCCACATCTTGGCTCCCTCCATGAGGGAAGGACAGGCTCTCCACATGACCCTTGCCACCGGCAGGTTGGGCATCTCCATGATGGGCTTCACGCACTCGATGTCCTGGACGATGAGGCGCAGCCTGCCGCCCATGTCGATGAGGGAGGCCACCGTGGCGCTGCCGGCCTTTCCTTCGAAGACCAGCCTGGCGGGATCCTTCTCGTTCATGCCGATCCCCAGGTGATGGGTCTCGATGCGGGGCTTGCCCGCCGCCAGGGTGGGGCACACCTCCAGCATGTGGGCTCCCAGGGAGTACTCCTCGCCCTTCACGAGATGGTAGGTATAATCCTCCATGAAGCCGCTTCCGCCGCCCATGCCCTCGGTCATGACCTTGACCAGGTGGGTCATTGCTGCAACTTTCCAGTCGCCTTCGGCTCCGTAGCCGTAGCCCTCTTCCAGAAGATGCTGGCTGGCCAGGCCGGGCAGCTGCTCCATTCCGTAGAGATCCTGGAAGGTGTTGGTGTAGGCGCCGGCGCCTTCAGCGTCCAGCATCTTTCTTATGGCGATCTCCTCCCGGGCCTGGTAGCGTATGGCGTCGGTCCTGTCTGTGGCCAGTTCGTACTTCTCCAGGTATACGGCCATGAGTTCGTCGATCTCCTTCTCGGTGACTTCGGACATGGTCTTCACCAGGTCTCCCACGGCCCAGGTATTCACCTGCCAGCCCAGGACCTCCTGCGCCATGACCTTGTCGCCTTCGGTAACGGCCACGTCCCTCATGTTGTCGCCGAAGCGCACGACCCTCAGATGCCTGCTCTCGGAGAATCCCAGGGCTGCCCTCATCCAGACCCCCAGTTCCCTGAGGGGCTCCTCATCCTGCCAGAACCCCATGATGATCTTGCGGGGCGTCCTCAGGCGGGCACCGATGAATCCGTGTTCCCTGTCGCCGTGGGCGGCCTGGTTCAGGTTCATGAAGTCCATGTCGATCTCGTCGTTGGGGATCTCCCGGTTGTACTGGGTGGCGAAATGGCACCAGGGCTTCTGCAGAAGCTTCAGGCCGTTGAGCCAGAGCTTGCTGGGGCTGAAGGTGTGGCACCATGTCACGATGCCCAGGCAGTCGTCGTCATAATTGGCCTGTTTGATGAATGCCGTCGCGGCTTCCTCGGTCTTGACCGTTCCCCTGTAGACGAGCTTCATGGGGATCAGGGGACTTTCACTGATCTTCTCGGCCATTTCGATGGCTCTTTTCTCCACGATCTCGAGAACTTCGTCCCCGTAGAGAAACTGGCTCCCCACTATGAACCAGAACTGTTTTTGAGTTTCCATTATTATATTTTCCTCCTGTTTCAAAGGCTTGCGGGATGCAGCGCGGGGTGCTGCAAACAAATTTGTCTTTTACCGTATAAGCATAACACAAACGAAAGCATACAGTCAACCTCAAACATGAACAGAAGGGTAATAATATTAAATCGGTTATACTTATGAAAACATATTCCGAAAGACTTCTTTTCATTTTCTGCGATGGTTTTATTTTGCAACACAAAATAAAATTGATACAAATTAGTATTTTAAGCAAAAATCTGTTGAGGATTCCGCTGTCTTGTTATATTATTAAAGCGTAAGGGAAAATTGGAGGAAATGACATGTCGAAAACCAAGGCCGAACGGCTCACGGATGAGCTGCGCAGCTGTATTATTGAGCATACGTACAGGTACCGGGACAAGCTTCCCACGGAAATGGCTCTGGTCGAGAAATACTCGGTGAGCAGGCAGACCGTCAGGAAGGCTCTTTCCACTCTGGTGAACGAGGGCCTGCTCGAGAGCATCCAGGGCAGCGGCTACTATGTCACATACAACCTCAAGAATTCGCAGAAATGCATGCGGATAGCGGTGATCGCCACCTACATCACCGAGTACATCTTCCCCCTTATCCTCAACGGGATAGAGAGGACGGCCTCGGAGAACGGGTATTCCGTGATGATAACCGCCACCAACAACTCCATCGCCTCGGAGAGGGCCATCCTGGAGAACCTGATGAAGAATCCCGTGGACGGGATCCTGGTGGAGGGCACCAAGACGGCGCTGCCGAATCCGAACATAGTCTACTACAGGAAGCTGGCGGATTCCGGCATACCCATCGTGTTCTTCAACGGCTACTACGCTTCGCTGGAGCATCCGGACATCAAGCACGTGGTGGTGGACGACTACAACGGAGGAAGGATACTGGTGAAGTATCTGCTGGAGCACGGCCATCAGAAGATCGGGGGGATCTTCAAGAGCGACGACATCCAGGGGAATCTCAGATTCTCGGGATTCATCGACGAGCTGATGGAAAGCGGCGTGGGATATTCCGACAGCAACATAGCCTGGTTCACCACGGAGAACAAGTACGTGTTCCTCAACGGGATCACCACCGGCAGCATGCTCAAGAACATCATGAACACCTGCACCGCCATCGTATGCTTCAACGACGAGATAGCATACCAGCTGACGATGATACTGGACAATACTCCCGACTGCACAGTCAGGACCATCGTGAGCTTCGATCATCACAAGGACATAAGGAGCACCAGCGGCATAGAGGTGCTGTCCCTGGGCTTCCCGAAGGATACCATGGGACGCACCATAACCGAAAAGCTCATAAGGATGATCGACTGCGCCGCGGAGGAATCCCAGACCCTCGACTGGCTCGCACTGGAGCCGTCCTGCTAGAAAAAACGAATTCCTTGCCTGAATCGCCGGGCATTGAATAATAAAAAAGAACCACAGGAGGTAAATATGGCCAGCACAAAAGACCTGGACAAACTTCTTCAGGGTTTCGTAGACGGGGGACTCCCCGGATGCGGCATGAAAGTAACCCATAAAGGCGAATGCATATATGAAGGCTACTTCGGATATGCAGATATCGAGAACAAGGTCCCCGTGACCAAGGATTCTCTGTTCCGTCAGGCTTCGATGTCGAAGCTGCCGCTGTACACAACAATGATGATGCTCTATGAGCAGGGCAAGTACCTGATCACGGAGCCTGTAGGGAAATACATCCCGGAGTACGCGACCAGTAAAAAGTACATAATCTCACCCACCGGCAAACCCACGGCAGTTCCCACTGAGCACCCGATGACCATCAGCGACGTTCTGTCCATGAAATGCGGCCTGCCTTACTGCCACAGCAAAGCACCCACCAGGGACCAGACCCTCACTTCGATGCAGAAGTGCATGGAGCCCCTCTGGGAAAAGGGCACCTACACCGTTCAGGAGCACGTGCGCGCCATGGCGGATGCGGTCCTGGCCTATGAGCCCGGCACCCACTGGACCTACGGCTTCGGCAGCGAGATCACCGCGGCCCTCATCGAGGTCCTCACCGACATGCCCGTGGACGACGCGTTCAAGAAGTATATCTTCGAGCCCCTTGGAATGGAGAACACCCGTACCCACTATGAAGGAAACGACAGGGAAAGGCTGGTCAAGCTCTATCACCGCAACGAGGACAATACCCTCACGGTGTCCAAGATGCGCTTCGACGAGAAGTACGAGCCCGGTGTTGTCGAAGGATGGGCAAGGGTCTATTCGAACGTGGACGACTATTCACGCCTCATGACGATGCTTGCCAACGGAGGAATGTTCGAGGGCAGAAGGATCATGGGAAGAAAGACCATTGACATGATGCGTTCCAACGGACTCGACGAGGTCATGCTCAGGGACTTCGAGGATCCCTACAACATGGGCTACGGCTACGGCGACGGAGTACGCACCATCATCGACAAGGCCAAGGGCAATCTGACAGGATCCCTCGGCGCCTTCGGATGGACCGGCGGAAACGGAACATGGTGCGAAGCAGACCCCGAAGAGGGACTGGCTATCGTGTACATGCACAACCAGGATCCCAACATGGAGCTGTATTATCACCACAGAGTGCGCAACGTCGCATACAGCCTGATCAAATAATTCGGAGAAAGGAGAGATACAATGTCTACTTTTAAAGATCTTGACAACCTTCTTCAGAAGTTCGTGGATGACGGACTGCCGGGATGCGGCATGCTCATCTGCCAAAAAGGAGAGGTGTTATATGAAAACTATTTCGGATACGCCGACATCGAGGCAAAGAAAGTCCTGACCGCCAACAACGTGTTCCGTCAGGCTTCCCTCACGAAGATAGCCCTTTACACGACACTGATGCTTCTCTATGAGAAGGGCAAATATCTGATGACCGATCCCCTTTCCGACTACTTCCCCGAGTGGAAGGAGCAGAGAAAGGTGGTCTACAATCCCAACGGAACCTGCAAGATCGTTCCCGTTGAGAACCCCATCACCATCAAGAACATCATGAACATGACCTGCGGCCTGCCCTATGAGTCGATCCTCGGAAACATCCCCGGACAGCATCCCACCGCCCTCGACATGGCCAGGGAGCTCAAGCCCCTCAAGGATACCGGCCACTATACTCTGAGAGAGCAGATCAGGGCCATGGCAAAGGTTCCCCTTTCCTTCGAACCCGGCACGAGACATCAGTACGGATTCGCCAGCGAGCTGGCTGCGGGAATGCTGGAAGCCCTCTGCGACAAGCCCGCCGAAATGGTCATCAAGGAGATGCTCTTCGAACCCCTCGGAATGGACAGCTCCGCAAACTTCACCTTCGGCGACCTGCCCGAGAGACTGGTAAGGAATTACCACATCAATCCCGGCAAGACCCTCGGAGAGGAAGGCGCACTGCAGGCCGTTTCCCAGGACCGTGTCTCCAACATGGAAGGACCTCTGGGGACCACCTCCGGATTCCAGAGAGTCATCACCAACTGCCGTGACTACACGATCCTGATGCAGATGCTGGCCAACGGCGGAATGCACAACGGAAAGCAGTTCATGGGCAGAAAGACCATTGACCTTATCCGCACCAATACTCTGACCCCGACCCAGCTCAAGGAGGACTTCTGGAACGAGTACCTGGCGGGTTACGGCTACGGCTACGGCATGAGGACCCTCATGGACAAGTACAAGGGACACCACAACGGAAGCCTCGGACAGTTCGGCTGGACCGGCGGTACCGGAACATGGGCCGAAGCGGATCCTTCCGAAGGAACATCCATCGTCTACATGCACAACCTGCAGCCCAACATGGAAGTTTACCATCACCTCAGGATGCGTGCCGTCGCATACGGCTGCCTGGAGTAATATCCATCTCAAGCGCAATATGGCCTTCCCATCCGGGAAGGCCTTTTTCGTTTCCGTCCAAAAAAGCGCGGCCATGGGCCGCGCCTGATCGGTTCCTGTTCAATCGGTGTTATCTGAAGAGCTTCTGCATGAACACACAGATGCTCTTTCTCCATACCGTCCAGATATGCAGGCCCGGGCACTCGAAGTAGTCGGTATTCACCCCGTTCTTCTTCAAAAATTCCACGTTCTCCTGCACCGTGGGATAGAGCCTGGTCTCGTCCGTTCCGATGGACATGTAGAACAGCTTCGTCTTCTTCCTGAATTCCTCGCTGTTCTCGATGACGTCGCGGCAGCAGACCCACTTGTACCAGCGGTCGTTGTAGCTGCCGGAGAGCATCGCCACGTAGCCGAATACTCCGGGATTGTTGCAGGCGGCCATGCCGGTGTGATAGGAACCCATGGACAGGCCCGCCAGGGCTCTGCTGTCGCAGTCCGCCAGCACGCGGTACTTCTTTTCCACGAAGGGGATGACGTCGTTGATGAGCAGGGAATCATAGTCCCCCGCCAGGAACTCGTCCTCGTTCCCGTAGTTGATGTCCCACAGATCTCCCATGACGATCAGCATCTCTTTGCACTTGCCCTCTGCGATGAGGTTGTCCGCGATGAAGTTGATCTTCCCCTGCCAGAGCCAGCCGGTCTCGGTCTCTCCTCCGCCGTGGTTCAGGTACATGACCGGATACTTTTTGTCCGGGTTCTCGTCATATCCCGCGGGAACGTACACGTACATAAGGTGCGAAAGGCCGGTGCGGGAGGATTTGTAGTATTCCATGCGGACCGTGCCGTGGGGAACGTCCTTGTCGAGATAGAAGTCGAAATCCTTATCGGGGACTTCGAAGTAGTTCTCCACCTCGTGGCTGCCGTATCCGAAGGGTGCCTGGGGGTTCATCACGGGCTGTCCGTCCACGTAGAAGTGGCAGTAGTGGAAACCGGGCTCCACGTTGGGGTATGTCTTGCTCCAGAAGCCGTCCTCCTTTTTATCCAGGGGCATTATCTCGTCTCCGTAGCTGCCCAGAAGGCCGCTTATGCCGACGCTCTTCGCTTCGGGGGCGTACATCGTGAAGGTGACGTTGCCGTCCCAGTCGGCGTCCACTCCCTTGTAGCCGTAAAAGTGCTTGGGCCCGCCCTGGGTCAGCCTCATCTCCATGTACGCGGGCTGGAAAAACAGTGCGTGGGATTCAAATACCGTATTAAGTGGTCTTTTCATCTGTTAACTCCTAATGTCTTTTGTTGTGGCCTGAAAAAAGGCTTATTATCTATTTTAACACACAAAGGGTAAAAAGAGGGAAAAAACTCCGGGCACTCCCGGGACGGCGCCAACATTTTTCATAAAGTAATGGTTTATATCATATGTTTGGAAGTATAATAATACCAGGCAGGATGTACCCATCCTGCCGAAGCAAGCATTCATGAAAGAGGTAAAGCAATGAGGTACAACGATTTTCACGGTGAAAAGATCTCCGTACTGGGCTTCGGCCTTATGAGACTTCCCGTGCTCAACAACGACCAGTCCCAGATAGACATGGAAAAGGTCGAGGAGATGCTCCTTTACGCCTATGAGCACGGCATCAACTACTACGATACGGCATATCCGTATCACAACGGTTTTTCCGAGAAGGCCCTCGGAGAGATCCTGGAAAAGAACAATCTGCGCGACAAGGTGAATATCGCCACCAAGCTGTTCACCCTTGAGATCGGCAAGCCCGGATTCGATCCCGAAAAGATGCTGGCCACCCAGCTGGAAAGACTCAGGACCGACCATATCGACTTCTATCTTATCCACGGCCTCCACGGAGACCAGTGGGACAGGCTCAAGAACGACTACAACATAGTCGAGTTCCTCAACGAAAAGAGAGCCAAGGGGATCATCCGCTATATGGGATTCTCCTTCCATGACGACTATGACCGTTTCGTAAAGATCATCGACGACTACAACTGGGACTTCGCCCAGATCCAGTACAACTATCTCGACCACGAGATCCAGGCCGGCGATAAGGGCATGGCATACGCCAAGTCCAAGGGCATACCCCTTAACATCATGGAGCCCCTCAAGGGCGGCAACCTGATCTTCCCGGACTACAGGCAGATCGAGGACATCAAGGCGAAGCACGGCATCACCGAATCCAGCGCCGAGCTGGGACTCAGATACGTCTTCGACAAGGAGAACCTGCACGTGGTCCTCAGCGGCATGAGCGCTCTGCCCCAGGTGGTGGAGAACGTTGAGATCGCCGACAGGGCCGCTGTGGGCTGCCTCACCAAGGAGGAAGAGGCCTGCATCGATGACATCAGGAACTTCCTGGCCACAGTGGAGACCATCCCCTGCACCGCGTGCCGTTACTGCGTGGCGGGATGCCCCCAGGAGATACCCATCCCCAGAGCGTTCTCGTCCTACAACACCGCCGTCAAGTTCGGCAACAAGGAAGCCCAGCTGCGCACCTACAACCGCGACTGCACCAATCTGGCGGACTGCGTGGAGTGCGGACAGTGCATGGACGCATGCCCCCAGAAGCTGGAGATCCCCGAACTGCTCAAGAAAGTCAGAGCATACTTCGAGGGCTGACGCGCACAGGAATAAAATATCACGGGCGGATCGAAGGATCCGCCTTCTTTTTTGCCGCTCCGGGCGGACTCCTCATCTTTTTTGGCCCGAATATCCCCCGGGGGGGCTTTCATACCGCCCGCAAATAGTTCATAATATCCTACAGGCGGTATCCGGCTGCAGGGAAGGACCTTCCCCTGCCGGTGGCGGACATAAAGACACAGGAGGAACACCATGCTGAAATACTATCATAAGGATCCCGGCGGAGATGCGGTGGAGACAGAGGAGCATACCCACGTCCACATGCACGAGCATACCCATACCCATGACGGGCATGAGCATACCCATATCCATTCCCATGAGCATGACAGCGAGCACGGCCATGAGCACACTGAGGAGGAGCTGCATGACGAGGAAAAGACCATGAAGACCCTCAAACTGCTGCTGGAACACTGGGTGGAGCACAACACCAGCCACATGGACGGCTACAGGGACTGGGCCCAGAAGGCATCCGAGAACGGTGAGAGGGAAGTGTCGGCGCATATTCTCGAAGCCATAAGGTTCATGGAAGAGTCCAACAAGGCTCTGGAAAAAGCGTCGGAACTGATGAAATAACATCCCGGGGAAAGCCAAAGACAAAAGGCTTTCTCATAAGACAGCAATAGGGTTTTGGGGAAACGGCATGAACACCGGGTCATGCCGTCTCCCTTTTTTTATCGTCTCTTTTCGGGTATCTGCGGAAAGGATCCGGCGGGAAAGGTCCCGCAAAGAGGGGATCCGGGCGGCGGCGGGCATTGATTTTTTCGGCGTAATAGTGTATAGTATAGGCGGAAATGTAAAAAGGAGCGTATACCAGTGATCTACAGCAGGTTCGTGAACGCTTAGCTGAATACAGGCGCATAGCATGTTTCGGGGGGATGCCCCTCTGATTCGGTGCGCCCTTTCAAGTAACTTTCGGACAGTGGAGACCGCGGGACGCAGCCACTACGGGAGCTGCTTGCCTGCGGTATTTTTGTGCCCGTTTTCAGCATCCGGTCAGCTGCTCGGACGATTTGAAAACAAACATAATGATCAAGGAGAAAAACGATTTATGAATATAAAACTCGAACCGGTAAACGAAAGCAACAGAGACGCCGTCCTGGCGCTTTCGGTTCGGGAGGACCAGCCCTTCGTCGCACCCAATGAGGCCTCCCTGAGGGAGGCGGACGAGACCAATGAAGAGTACCCCGGCGTGGCCCGTCCCTTTGCGATCTGTGCGGACGGCACCCTCGTGGGCTTCTGCATGTTCTCCTTTGCCCCTGAGGAGAAGGATCCAGCGGAGCGCTACTGGCTGTGGCGTTTCATGATCGACAGTAAATACCAGGACAAAGGCTTCGGCAAAGCCGCGCTTCAGCAGATCCTGAGGTATTTCAGGGACAACGGCGCGGACAGGCTGTATCTGTCCACCGAACCGGAAAACGAAAAGGGGCTTCACCTCTATCACGGCGCGGGCTTCCGGGAGACCGGAGAAGTCTGCGGTGACGAGATCGTCCTGATGCGCATGCTTACGGGTCCCCGCAGGATCATCCGGAATATATACGGAGTGGATGTGGACGGGATCATGCGCATCCGGGGAAAGAAGGGCTACGGCGTCAGCGTCGCGGTCCTGGACGAAGACGACGACCTGCACACCTACTGCTCCGGCAGCGCGCGCTTCGGAGAGGACCGGCCGGTGAGGCCGGATACGCTGTTCCAGGCGGGTTCGGTATCCAAGCCCATGTTCGCCATGACGCTTCTGAGGTACGCGGACAAAGGGCTCATCGACCCGGACGCGGACATATCCGGCGTCGTGCCGGAATTCGTAAGAAGGGGCCCGGTGAGTTTCGCCGCCCTGCTCAGCCATACGGCGGGCTATAACCTGCACGGTTTCCCGGGCTACCCGGCGCTCCACGAAGAGCTGTCCCTCGAGGACGTGCTCAGCGGAAAGGGGAACACTCCGAAGCTTCGCAGGATACGGCCCTGCGGAGCACAGCACATGTATTCCGGCGGCGGCATCACCCTGGCGGAGCTGGCCTTCACCAGGATCACCGGTACCACGCTGAGGGAGGCTTTCCGGAAGGAAGTCGCCGGGCCCCTGGAACTCGCTCATACCGGATACTTCCAGCCTCTTCCCGATGAGCTCGTTCCCGCCGCCGCCTTCGGCGGCAGGCTGGGCCTGAAGGAGGATCCGGAGCACGGATATCACTATTATCCCGAGCACGCCGCCGCGGGCCTGTGGTCCACGCCTACCGATCTGGCAAAGGCGGGCATAGCCCTCTCGAGGAGCTACCAGGAGGGAGGCTTCCTTAAAAAGGAGACCGCCCGTCGCATGATGAGCCCGGTCATGGACGATTACGGCCTGTGCCTCTACGTGTGGGATTCCGAAGCCCGCGAAGACACAGTGGCGGGCCACGGAGGAGAAAACCGGGGCTTTCTGACCAGCTGGGTCTTCTCCCTTACGAAGGACCTTTGCGTCACGGTGATGTACAACAACGTCACGGAGGCGGCCGACGAGGGGATGGACGATATCTCCTGCGGGATCTTTAAATACGGACTGGAATAAAAGAGAGGGACATACATGGATAAAAATGAAATGATGTACGGTCTTGCCCGGCAGTCCCATGAGAAGGGCGGCTTCAACGGCGCCTGGCTCTACGCCGAGAACGGACAGACAGTCTCCAAAGGCGCCCTCGGGTGGCGGGATCCGGATAACAGCATCCCCCTCACGGAAGACAGCATCTTTCAGCTCGCCTCAGTGAGCAAGCAGTTCACGGCGTCGGCGGTCATGCTGCTGGTGAGGCAGGGAAAGCTGAGCCTGGAGGATCGGATCACGAAGTTCTTTGCCGAGCTGAGCTCGTACCAGGACGTTACGGTACGGCATCTTCTGACCCATACCGGGGGAGTGCCCGATTATTTCGACGACGAGGACTGGTTCATCCGGATCTGGAGGCAAGAAAAAAGGGTCCCGGGCAACGACGAGATACCGCGCTTCCTGAGCGAGACGAAGCTGAAGCCCTCCTTCGCCCCGGGGGAGAAGCTCGAATACTCCAACACCGGCTACAATCTGCTGGCGCTGGCGGTGGAGCGGCTCTCCGGAATGCCATACGAGCAGTTCCTGCAGCAGAACATCTTCGAGCCCGCGGGAATGAGAAATACCCGATGCTGCCATATCCGCCGCGACGGCGTTCCCTTTGAAAAGTACGCCGCGGCGACCGTATACGAGAACGGCAGGTTCGTTTCCGACGTGGACTCCGAGGAGGACCGCGACGTGACCGCCTTCGACGGACTCAACGGCGACGACTACGTGTACACCGATATCTTCGACATGCTGAAATGGGACAGAGCGCTCCGGGAGGAAAAGGTGCTGACCGCCGAAGAGCAGCAGCTCATGTACGCTGCCGCAAAGCTCAGCAGCGGGCAGGACGCCGTTTACGACGGCGAAGAAGGTCTGGGATACGGTTTCGGCTGGGGGACAGGCAGGGATGAGCGTTTCGGGCTCATCGTCAGCCACAGCGGAGGCATGCCCGGAGTCATCACCTGGTTCGAGCGCTTCATCGACGCGGACAGGGTGCTGGTGCTGCTGATGAACCGCGAGCCCGAAGATTACAGAGCCCTCGACGGCTTTTACGACGGGATGCGCGAGATCGCAAGGGACAAAGAGGCCGCTCCCGTGAAGACCATCGAGGAGATCGCCATCAGCGATCCGGACAGATCGAAGTGGGAGAGCTTCTGCGGACGCTATGAGCATCCCGAAGGATCCGATTTCGCCGTGGACGGGATCTTCATGAAGGACGGGGAGCTTCACGCCGTGGCCTTCGACGAGGACGGCGACAGGATGGAATTCAGGCTCTACCCCATCGGGGAGGACGAGTTCGGCCGCAAGGGAGGCATGCTGGATCTTAAATTCGGGGAAGGCTGCCTCACGTTCGACGGTTTTACCTGCAAAAAACTGTAACCATTCATCGGAGCCGCAGGGCAGGAGACTCCCGCTTCAACGCAGTAAGCGGGAGAGGAATGCCCGGAAATGCGGCGTTCTTTTTGTTTTCCATATTGACATTCTTATGGATGTATAGTATGTTT
>JAGACT010000001.1 GCA_017613995.1 Eubacteriaceae bacterium | reverse complement strand
GGAGACCACTTCCGTCCTTCTCGGATACGACAATTTCTGGCAGATCTCGGCCAACGCCGACTATTTCGCCAGAAGGGCGGAATCCCCGTTTACCCATCTGTGGTACATGGCCATACTTCTTCAGTTCGAAGCGGTGTTCCCGCTGCTTTTCGTCCTGACAAAAAAGCTCTTCGGAAGGCGGCGCCCCGGAGGACCCGCCGCCGTGTTCACTCTTCTTTTGGCGCTGTCCGTTGGGGCGTTTTTTATCATGAGCGAGCGCTGCGACATGGTCACCGTGTACTACTCCACCTTCTCCAGGGTGTTTTCCCTGCTTCTGGGCGTATGCGCCTGCCTGTGGATAAGGATCCCCCGCAGAAGAAAGCTCGGGATGAGTCTCTCAAAGATACCGGCAGCGGTCTGGTTCAGCCTCCTGACGGGGGGGATGATATACATGTTCTTTGCCGCCGATTCCGCCAGCCCCTATTTCGCCCCGGTCATGTTCGGGGCCTCCGTGCTGAACGTGCTTATCATTTACATATCAGTGGCCGCGAAGGACGAGGGCCCCCTGATCGGTGAAAAGCTTTTTTCGGCCGTATCATCCGTGAGCTACGAGCTGTACCTGATACAGTACCTGTTTGTGTATCTGGCGGGCTTCGTCGATCCCTCGGCGTATCCGGCGTATCTTATTACCTCCGCGGCGGCTCTGGCTTCGCTTCTAAGCGCGGCGATACTGCACTTCGCCTTTTCGTCCATCGGCTCTTTCGGGAAAAAGAAGGCGGCGGCGGTGTGCCTGTGTCTTGTTGCGGCGTTCTCCCTCTTCGGGGCTTACCGCTACGTCATCGCGGAGGACCACACCGAGGAGATGGAGGCTCTCAGGCAGCAGATAGCGGAGAACGAGGCCCTCATGCAGCAGAAGCAGGACGAATACGCCCTGAGGATGCAGCAGGAGGCGGACGCATGGGAGAAGATGCTTTTGCAGATGGAGAACGACGAACAGTCTCTGGATGAGATGGTCCGAAACATGCCCGTAACCGTGATCGCGGATTCGGTCATGCTGGGGGCTTCCGACGTGTTCACCGAGACCTTTACCAACGTATATATGGACGCGATTATAGGAAGGCTGATAATGTCCGCCACGGAAAAGGCCGAGGAGCTGGAGGAGTCGGGCATGCTGGCCCCCTGCGTCATACTGCACCTGGGCACCAACGGGGACGGGCCCGACGAATACAAGGAGGAGCTGCAGTCCCACCTTATGGGATGCGAGGCGGTGTTCTGGATAGGCTGCTCCAACGACTGGGGCGTCCACGTGAACGACGAGTACAGAGCCCTGGCGGAAAAGTACGACAACACCCACTACATCGACTGGGAGGGGGTGTCCGCGGGCCATTCCGAATATTTCTACGACGGGCTGCACCTCAGCGAGGAGGGAAAGCACGTATACACCGATCTTATCTACCGATCGGTACTGGAGGTCTACCGGGAGATCTTCGAGGCAAAGAAGGCACAGATCATCGCCGAGCACGAAAAGGCGGAAAACGAGAAGGTCAGCTTTTACGGGAACGACCTGGTGCTCGGCATATGCAGCGTCATGGGAGGAAGGCTTTCAGGCAGCGGATATTTCGCGGACAGCGGCTGGGACGCTGAAGACGTGGCCGAAAAGCTCGCCGAAGCACAGCAGGACGGCACCCTCACCCGCAGGGTGGTGCTGGGATTCGATTCCTCTCTCTTCGTGACCGAGGAGGATTACGCCTCCGTGGCATCCCTGCTTGAGGGCAGGGAGGTCTTCGTGCTGGCGGTGAACGAGCGCACTGTGTCCATGGACCTTTCCGGATACGGCATCACCGTCATCGACCTCACGGAGCTTCTTAAGGCCCGTCCCGAGTACATGAGCCCCGACGGGATCCATCTGAGCGAAGAGGGCAGCGCCGCGGCGGCCCGGGAGGCGGAACGGGTCCTGTTCGGCGAATAGAGCGCCTGAAACGGAGAAATGCAACCTGAAGTTGCGAAAAAGCAAACCCAGGTTGGTGGAAAGGCGTACAAAAGAGCGGTATACTCCTCTCGGAAAAGGAGGAAGACAAAATGAGTTTTGCACAGAACCTGCAGTCTGTCCGTAAGAATAACAACATGTCCCAGGAAGAGCTGGCGGAGCTGCTTGGAGTCAGCAGACAGGCCGTCTCGAAGTGGGAACAGGGAGAAGGTTACCCGGAAGCGGAGAAGCTTCTGATCATATCCGAAAAGCTGAACGTTTCGCTGGACAGCCTGATGACGGGGAGCACGGCAGCAAAGGACGGAGTAGACAAAAACACGTCGGGCATCATCCGTATCGTATCTCCGAAGGAGGGCGTCATCATGAACGTTTCGAAGGTGATACGCTCACAGGAATTCAGGGGCGGGAAAAACAGTCCAAAGTACGCCCTGTTCGCGACTGACGGAAAGGAAATGAGCTACTGGGGCGCCCAGAACACTTTTCTCGGCTGGTACCGCAGCCTGGATGACGTAACGTCGGAGATAGAGGAGATCCGTAAAGCCCTGGAAGCGGGCGAGGATTCCTATACCCTGCGCTACAGCGTCAGGTGCAGACAGAACCTTATGCGTACGATAGAAGAGTGACGGGCGGCAGAACCGCTCAGACAGCACTGCAAGCAGATGCCGCCCTGAAACAGCCGGTAGCAGGCACGAAGACCTGCCCCGGTATTTTTATGCCGTTTTACATCCTCCCGCATGTATAAAATACCGGATCACTGCCCTGCACGGCGATCCGGTTTCCTTTTTTACCGGGTCTGCGAGACAGCCGTCCGGACCCGTCTGGCGGATGCTTTCTTATGACTGTCCCACTGTCAGAAGGGAGGATCATTCCACGCTCTTCAGAGACTCCACCATGTTTATCTTCTTCAGACGGCCCCTCATGACGGTATTTACTATGACCGTAAAGACGAAGGCCAGCACAGCCGCATATATATAACAGTAGATATCCACCGTCGGCAGAAACATTACGGAATCCACCTCCGCGGTGTGGATGACGAATTTCTCCATGGGTATCCCGAGAGCCAGTCCTGCGGCTATCCCGAAGAGCGAGGATACGGTGTTCTCCCGGTTGATGTAGCTGGCCACTTCGCCGTGACGGAATCCGAGGACCTTTATGGTGGCTATCTCCCGGATCCGTTCGGTGACGTTGATGTTTGCCAGGTTGTAAAGGACCACGAACGCCAGGGCTCCCGAGCAGGCGATTATCAGAACCACTATGTAGTCCAGAGCTCCCACCAGATCCCTGAAATTCTGTCCCATTGAGGCGGAGAACTTCAGCGCCAGAATATTGTCGTTGGTCAGCAGCTGTGTCGCGAGCCTCGATTCGTCGGAGGGGCTGACCATGTTGATCAGCAGAGTGTTGAGCACGCATTCCTCCCCGAATGCCTTTTCGTAGGCCGAGGACGTCATGTACACGTAGTTCAGGGTATAGTTTTCACAGATCCCGGTCACCGTGAAATCCGCGTATTTGGTATCCGACAGGGAGATCCTTACCCTGTCCCCTTCGCTTACATTATACAGAAGCGAGAGTTTTTCGCAGATGACGATCCCGTCGTTTTGAAGGTATACCGGCTCATGATCCGTCCTGCCTCGCAATACGATGAATTCGTTTATCTTTTTCGGATCCGGCGCAACCAGCATATAGACTTCCCTTTTGATATCGCTCTGCGTCGAGAAGGATACCGACTGCAGCTTCACGGGTGTGTATTCCGTGATGTAGCCCGAGGAGTCCGCCAGGCCGAAGAGCTCCTGCGTCTCCTCATCGGATATCTCGTTGTCGTAGACGGCCATCAGATCGTAGGTGAATATTTCCTTGTACTGCAGATCAACAATGGAACTTATTGCAAACCTCAGCCCGAACCCGGTAAACAAAAGGGCCGTACAGCCCGCCACGCCGATGATCGTCATAAAGACTCTGCTCTTGTAACGGATCAGGTTCCTGATAGTCACCTTTCCCAGGAAGCTTATGCGGTTCCATATGAAAGGTATTTTCTCCAGAAAGATCCTCTTTCCCGCCTTCGGCGTGCGGGGACGCATCAGGGCGGCCGGGGTGCTGATCAGTTCCCTGCGGCATACGAAATAGGCGGAGAGCCCCGTGCAAAGAAGGCTTACCAGGATGCTGAGGATCCCGAGCACGGGACGGAAGGACGCAGATACCGGAGGGAAAGTGTACATCACGCCGTAGGCCGCGAAAATGATCGTGGGGAACAGCCTGAAGCCGACGCAAAGCCCCAGTATGCTTCCCGCGAGGCTGGCAAGGCTCGAGTAAACGAGATATCTCGTAAGGATAAGAAGCTCTGAGTATCCCAGTGCCTTCAGGGTCCCTATGCCCATCCTGTCATCCTCCACCATCCTTGTCATGGTGGTGGTGCACACCAGTGTTGCCACCAGTATGAAGAATATGGGGAAGATCCTGGACACGTTGTCCACCCTCAGAGCGTCGTCCTCATATGTGGAGTAGCCCGGATTATTGCTGCGGTCGAAAACGTACCAGCTGGGCTTGTCTATTTTTTCGAGCTCCGCTTTGGCCTCGTCTATCTGCTTTTGTCCGTCGTTTATCTTCGCCAGGGCGTCACTGAGTTTCTTCGCGCCTTCTGTCTTCGCCGTATAAAGGGCCTGTTCAGCTTCCCACAGCCTGCCCTGGTATTCCGAGATGGTGTCCCTCAGGTAGACGATCATCCCGTCGATGCTCT
Organism: Eubacteriaceae bacterium; assembly: GCA_017613995.1. Lineage (GTDB taxonomy): Bacteria > Bacillota > Clostridia > Eubacteriales > Anaerofustaceae > RUG14186. The sequence goes on along the minus strand of JAGACT010000001.1, from coordinate 848 downwards.
CGGAGGCTTCCCTCAGGTCCTCTTCGGTCAGTTCCCCGTTTCCCTGCTGCCGGACGAAATCCACTATACTGCCGTAGGAATCCTCCGGAAAGATCCCGTTAAGGGTGCTGTTGAGGGAAGTGGCCACCGAGTACAGCTGTTCCAGCAGCTCCAGCTGTTCCTCTGCCTGCTCTATCTCGCTCTCCGCCTGGGCTATCTGCATGGTATAGCTGCTCAGACCCTCTTCGTACTGGGCCCTGGCGTCGTCGATGAGCTTCTGGTTCTTTTCGATTTCCTCCATGGCGGTATCGTATACTTCCTGATACCTTTCGGCCTCCCGGATACCCGCTATGTTCTTTGCCGACTCGATCTTCTCATCCATAAGGGATGCGTAGCCGCCGCTGTTGAACATATGCTCCTTTGTGTCTCTGAACGACACATACACCTCTGTGTAGACCGGCAGGGCAAAAGCCTGTTCGGGAACGTACATGAAAAATGAGATCACTCCGTTGCCGATGGATGCGCTGCCCCTTTCATATGAGACGTAAAGGACGCTTTCCACGCCGCCCACTATCCGGAAATCGGTCTGCTTCATTACGCTGTCCAGTTCCGTGGAAGCATCCGACCATACGGTTATCGTGTCCCCTATGCTGTAGGTCCCGTTGCTGATCGTCTTTTGATCCACGACGCATTCATTTACGCTTTCGGGCAGCCTTCCCTCTATCAGGCGGGGGCGGTTAATGTAGTCCGGTCTGTCGCACTTTTTCAGATCCAGACTCATCACGTGGACGATCACGGCGCCTTCTTCTCCTCCGCTGACAAACAGATCGGCGTAGTATCCGGGCTGCACCGTTTCAACGCCGCGCATG
>JAGACT010000167.1 GCA_017613995.1 Eubacteriaceae bacterium | reverse complement strand
TGCCCTGATGTAACGCCACGTCTGTCATGATATGACAGGCGAAAAAAGTGGGAGGCCGTCAAAAGCCGTCAATACCACGTGGCAGTTACAAGCTCCCTCCTCTAAGGCTTCAGCCGTAGGAGGGAGTAGTTGACTAACAGCTTAATACCGGCGGCTGCGCGGGCAGCCCGCCGGTACTTTCCATATGAATCCGCCGTAAAGCTCTTCTTTTTTTGCGCCGCGGCCACATTATCCTTCCCATGGGAAGCGGCTTCCTGTACAATATAATCACGAGGTAACGATATATGGCCAACATCATCGCAGTGATATGGGACTGTGACAAAACCCTCATAGACGGCTACATGCAGGATCCCATTTTCAGGCGTTTCGGCGTCGATCCCCGCTCCTTCTGGGCAAAGGTGAATTCCATGCCCCTGGAGTACGAAAAGAAGGGCATCAGGGTCAACGGCGACACCTACTATCTGAACAGCTTCATCGAAGGGGCCCACGACGGCACTTTCCCGGGGCTGGACAACGCCATGCTCAGGGAGTTCGGCAGGGAGCAGAAGTACTACAAAGGCGTCCCGCAGATCCTGGAGGACACCAAAAAGATGTTCTCCGACGACAGGGAATACGCCCAGTACGGCATCCAGGTGGAGCACTACATAGTAAGCACCGGCTTCGCGGAACTGATCCGCGGCAGCATCCTCAGCGATTACGTGGAGGATATCTGGGGCTGTGAGCTGCTGGACGACGGCGGGACCGATCCTCCCGTCATAGGCAGGATAGTGTATACCATCGACAACACCACCAAGACCAGGGCCATTTTCGAGATAAACAAGGGCATCGGGAAACTGGAGGGCATCACCGTCAATTCCAGGATCGACAGGGAGCTCAGGCGGGTGCAGTTCGAGAACATGATCTACATAGCGGACGGTCCCAGCGATATCCCGGCTTTCTCCGTGGTAAAGCAGAACGGTGGCGCCACCTTCGCTATCTACCCGAAGGGGGACCTGCAGGCCATGAGGCAGGTGGAGCAGATGCGCATCGACGGCAGGGTCGACATGTTCGCGGAGGCGGACTATTCCGAAGGCACCACCGCCTATATGTGGATCACGGAAAAGATCCGCCAGATGGCGGACCGCATCCGGGAAAAGGAGCGCTCCGCCGTCATCTCGTCGGCTTCCGCGGCGCCCAGGCACCTGGATTAGACGGAAAGGTGCCCGCGGGAGGCAAACGTCCGGCAAAAGGCGCCCTTCGCATGATATAATAAACACGAAAGGATCAAAAAGGCATACAGGAGGACAGGACAATGGGAGAGTCCGCAAATATTCTGATAACGTCCGGCGGTACGAGTGAGCCTATCGACAACGTCAGGGTCATCACGAATCTGGGTACGGGAAGGCTCGGCAGCCTGATCGCCGACCGTTTCGCGCAGCAGGAGAAGGTCGGGAAGATCTTCTACGTATGCGGAGACAACTCGAAGGTCCCGCAGAACAGCAAAAAGGTCACGGTGATCAGGACCCGCAGCGTACGGGACCTAAAAAAGGAACTTACCAGACTGATGGAGGAAAACCGCATCGACGCCGTGATACACAGCATGGCCGTCAGCGACTACACTGTGAATTCCGTCACCACCATCGGAGCCCTGGCGGAGTATCTTGACAAAAACAGCGAAAGAAAGCTTTCGGAGGCGCTGATACAGAGAGGCATCTCCAGTACGGATGTCAGGGGGGAAGCGGGCAAGATCTCTTCAAAGCTGCCCTCTCCGATAATACTTCTGGGTCCCACGCCGAAGATCATAGCCCTCCTCAGGGGCATGGCGCCGGAATCGGTCATAGTGGGATTCAAGCTGCTGGATCACGTCACCAGCGAAGAGCTGGTGTCCACCGCCAGGGACCTCATGGAAAAGAACGACTGCGACATGGTTCTGGCAAACGATTCCGCCAGGATCAGCGGTGACCGCCATACGGGATACCTGGTGGATCGGGACGGGAGCATCAATACCTACAATACCAAGCAGGACATCGCGGAAGGCATCGCTTCCGAGGTGATGCAGAAACTGGAGGAGAAATGGGCAAAAACATCCTGATGGGCATCACCGGCAGCATAGCTGCGTACAAGGGAGCCGACATAGCCAATAATCTTACTAAGGAAGGATACAATGTCAGGGTCATCCTGAGCCGGGGAGGAGCCCGGTTCATCACGCCCATGACCCTGGAGACCCTTACGAAGAACAAGGTCTATACGGACGTGTTCGAGGTCTGGGACCCCACGGTGGTGGAGCATATCTGGCTGGCCCAGAGCTCGGATCTGGTGCTCGTCGCCCCGGCGTCCGCGGACATAATGGCCAAAGCGGCCTGCGGCATCGCCGACGACCTTCTGAGCACCGCCCTTCTGGCGGTATATCCCGAAACGCCGAAGCTGATCGCGCCTGCCATGAACACCGTGATGTACGATAACCCCGTGACCCAGAGGAACATGGCGACCCTCAGGGAACTCGGGTACGGGTTCATCGAGCCCCGGGAAGGGCATCTGGCCTGCGGCACCACCGGCAGAGGAGCTCTGGCGGAAACGGAGCTTATCGTGGAAACAGTAAAGAAAGCACTGGGGGACTGACATGGAAAGAATCGAACTCAAAGACCTGGAAGGATTCCTGGTGGGCAACGCCCAGGATACCGACGCCATGACGGGATGCACCGCCATTATCGCCCCGGAGGGGGCCGTATGCGGCGTGGACGTCAGAGGAGGATCCCCGGGCACCAGGGATACCGACGCACTGGATCCCAGATGCAACCGCCAGCAGGTCCACGGCATCATCCTGTCCGGAGGGAGCGCCTTCGGTCTGGACTGCGCGGGAGGGCTGATGGCGCTCCTGGAGGAGAAGAGGATCGGCAGGGACGTGGGGGTCACGGTGGTCCCCAACGTTTGCGCAGCGATACTTTTCGACCTCAAATGCGGCAGGGGTGACGTAAGGCCCGACGCGAAGATGGGAAGACAGGCCGGCGAGAACGCCTTTGCGAAAGAGAACTTCAAAAGCGGGAATTACGGCGCCGGCACCGGTGCCACCGTGGGAAAGGTAATGGGATCCAAGTACGCCATGAAGGGCGGAGTGGGCGCAGCGGCGCTGCGTCAGGGCGATCTGTTCGCCGCCGCGGTGTTCGCGGTCAACTGCGCCGGTGACGTGGCGGAGAACGGCAGCATCATAGCGGGAGTCAGGGGAGAGGACGGAGTTTCCTTCGCCGACAGCGAGGAGATCTTCCTTCGGGCCTACTCGGAGAATAAGGATCTGTTCGCCTCCAATACCGTAATAGGATGCATAATGACGAACGCCCTTCTCACCAAGCCCCAGGCGGCCCGCATCTCGGCCCAGGGACAGAATGCGATAGCCAGATGCGTCCGTCCCGCCCATACCATCCACGACGGGGATACTGTTTTCACCCTGAGCACATCGAAGGTGCCCGCCGACATCAACTCCGTGGGCATACTGGCCGCCAGGGCTGCGGAAGCGGCCATTATCGACGCCGTGAAATCCGCCGGGACATACGGCGATTATCTGTCATACGCCGACAGGATGAAAAAACTCGGATAACGCTCTGAGTTCAGCTGGTCCCGGGGACGCCCTGTGCTGAGGGATTCCCCGGGACTTAATGATTTTTTCCGGGATCGGAGGACGTACCGGGATACCGAAAGGAGAAGAAAGATGATAAAGAACGAACCCAGGATCAAATTCCCCCTTATCGTGGCCATCAGGGAGCAGCTGGAACACAGGGCCCTGTGGATGTACCTGCTGTGCGACGAAGCCGCGAAGAAGGGAATGAGCGCGTCTGAGTATGCCCCCGCGGCCATCCGCCGCTGCGGGCTGTACCAGGGAAGAAACCTGAGAGAAAAGGCGGGAGGAGGGGATTCCCTCAGAGGCCTCAGGAAGACTCTGTTTTCGAAGTTCGCCCAGTGGGTCTTCGAGATGGACATCAAAAGATGCGATGACGACCATCTGGACATAGATTTCCATTACTGCCCCCTGGTCAAGGCCTGGCAGAAACAGGGTCTGTCGGATGATTCTATCTCCCGTCTTTGCGATTACGCCATGTGCGGGGACAGGGGCATCGCGGAAAGCTTCGGCTGCGAGCTGGACCTGCCCGCCACCATCGCCAGGGGGGACGATGTGTGCATGATCCGCTTCATACGCCGGGAAAAGCAGTAGGAGCGCGCAAAAGCAACCGCCGGGTCACAGATTGTAAAGCCGGCTGTATGGACTGCCGCCGGCATCATATGCGGAGGTATGTATGTCACTGATAAGCATCAGGGGAATGAGTTTTTCATATAAAAAGGGCGAGCCGGTATTCGACAACGTATCCTTCGAGATGGATACCAACTGGAGGACGGCCCTTATCGGCATGAACGGATGCGGCAAGACGACCCTTCTGAGGATCCTGTGCGGACAGGAGGAGCCTGCCGGCACCGTCAGCATGGATGTTCCAGCGGAATACTTCCCCTTCCCGGTGGAGGATCCCTCCCTTACGGGAAGACAGATAATCCTTCAGAAAGCCCCCGATGCCCGGGACTGGGAAATGGAAAGGGAGGCCTCCCTGCTGTCATTGCATGAGGAAGCTCTGGATCGGCCCTTTGCTCAGCTAAGCGGAGGGGAGCAGATCAAGGTGCTGTTCATAGCGGTGTTCATAGGCTCCACGGAATTCCTCCTGATCGACGAGCCCACGAACCATCTGGACATATCCGCCAGGGACGACATTGCGGCTTACCTGAAAAGGAAGAAGGGCTTCATCCTGGTCTCCCACGACAGGGACTTCATCGACGCGGTGGCGGACCACATAGTGAGCATCGAGCCCTCGGGCATATATGTATGCAGGGGGAACTATTCCTCCTGGAAAGAGGACCTCGACAGAAGGAACGCCTTCGAGAAGACGAAAAACGAACGGCTGGAAAGGGAGATAGCCGGCCTTGGCGCCGCCGCGGCCAGGACTGCAGGCTGGTCGGGAAAGATCGAGAAGACCCGTTATCACATGGATCCGGACGTAAGTTTCGACCGGGGCTACACGGGGCATCAGTCCGCGAAAATGATGAAGCGGGCGAAGGCCATAGAAAAGAGGATTGAGAGGAGCATCACCGAAAAGGAGGGCCTTCTCAGTGGAGTATGGAGGACGGACGAACTGAAGATCGTACCGCTGGAAGGAAGAAGGAACGAACTTGTCACCGCCAGGGACCTGTGTATAGCATACGGCGGTCATCGGATTTTCGGCCCCGTCAGCTTCGTGCTCAGAAGGGGAGAGCGCATGGCGGTGACCGGCGGCAACGGAGCGGGCAAGTCAAGCCTTATCCGGCTTCTGTGCGGGGATGCTATCCCATACGAAGGATACCTTAACGTGGCTTCGGGCCTGGTGCTTTCGATCGTCCCGCAGTTCACCGATACCGTTAAGGGGACCCTTTCCGATTACGCGGCCCTGAGGGGACTGGACCGGAGCGTTTTCAGAGCCATGCTCTCCAAGATGGGGGTCAGCATGCTGGAGGGGGAGACGGATCTCGGTTCTCTCAGCGAAGGGCAGAAAAGGAAGATCCTGCTGGCAGCCAGCATTTCCGAGAACGCTGATATATACCTGTGGGACGAGCCCCTCAATTACGTCGACATACCCACCAGGGTCCAGCTGGAGGACGCCATCATAAAGTACGCCCCCACCATGGTGTTTTCGGAACACGAGACCGCCTTCGTGAGGAACGTGTCCACAGTGGAACTCAGCCTTAGCTGAGAGTGTGAAAGGAGCAGCAGCTGCCCGGTCCGGGAGGATCGGGCAGCTGTGTTTTCCCGTCAGCTGAGGGCGGCCCTGGAGCGGTATTCGTCAAGGCTCTCGAAGACACCCCCGGATGCGTCGTAGTGATAGGCGATGTCCGAAAGCCTGTCCTCGGGCCGGACCACGGCAGCGTTGATGCGGGCGACCATGTCGTTGAGACAATCCGTGGAGGGGCAGAAGTCCTCCGGCATAAGGATCAGTTCATGCACCGATGAGGGCAGGATATAGTAGCTGCCACCGAAGTATTCCTCCGCATGCTTCATTTCCCCCGGATAGAAGAGGGCAGAGGCTCCGTCCGTGCCCGTCTCGTTGGTCAGCACCATAAGGCCGGCTTCGCCGCTTTCGTCGTTTCCGGCGGCACTCCCCATGAGTATCGCCTCCAGAGCTTCCATCTTCACGGGAAGTATCAGCGGGCTGTTGGCGCAGGCGTCATCGAAGAGCTTTTCCGCTGATATGCCGTACCCGGCAAGATACTTCTTTGTGACCAGCGTCGAGGCGAAGCAGCTGTTTTCCCTGTTTATAAGGATGTGGCAGGTCATAACCATGTCCCCCTCCATCCTGACGGGGGCAATGCTGCCGATGCGCTCGAGGCTGCCGACGGACGAAAGCCTTATGAAGAGCCTGTTTCTTACCTCATCGTAGTCATCGATCCAGGAGATATCGCAGGGAAAGGGGACTGCGCAGCTGAGTGATTCCTCCGCCAGCTCTCTCATCAGCGTATCGGGGTCCTTTCCGCAGCAGAGCTGCTCGTAGCACCCCTCCAGTCTGACTGCCCGGGCCACGTCGGAACCGGGGCGGAACACGCACAGGGAAGTGTAGCTCTCGGTGGGCTTGACCACCTTTTCGATCACTATGCTGCTGTCTTTCAATTCCCCGGGAAGGAAACGGGGAAGCTCTCTTTTTACGGTTTCCGTGAATTCTTCAAATGTCATCATAGGTAAAATGACCTCCTTTTTCCCATCAATATACTCATATGGCGTGTTTTCTCCTTTAAAAAAACCAGATAAAAAAAGAAGCCCGAAAACGGACTCCCTGAAATAACAGATTTTCGGCAAAGATACTGGCTTGCTACTTCACACGCCACGCGGACATCATAAGGAACATGGCGGAGAATACGAGTGCCGTCATGCCGATGTATCCAGCGGTGGTGAATTCCGCGCCGGTCATGTAGTTCGTGACTATGCGGAACGCTCCGAAGAGCAGCATCCCCGCAGCCAGAAAGAAAAGGATGTATCCGTTTTTGGTAAGCTTCATGGCTGATACCCTCCTCGAATTTAGTATATCACAGGAAATTACAAATTCCAGGCTTTTAATCGTTCTCTAATTATTCCCCTGCATGCCTGCCGTTCAACCGCGTACAGCCTGGCAGCCCCGGGGCATTTTTTCCCTTCAAGTGCCTTGCGGTTGAGGCGGTCTTTAATTTTCACTGGGGCCTTTGAAGCATGGGAAGCGGAACAGACAGGCTCCTCCGAAAAAACATATCATTTCGGTATGCAAAAAATCCGAAAAACAGGGGGATATGCCGCCGCTGAAGGTTATAATCATTACAGATAGTGATTATATGATGATTGGGGAGGTTGGTTATGGCACAGAGACCTTCAGTGGATGAGTGGCTGGAAGAAGCCCGCAGGGAAGAGTCCGCCGGCAGGATCGGCATGTACCTTCTGCACAACGGCACCGTCCGGGAGACGCCCAAAGCAGACGTGAGAGGTTCAGAGGTCACCGGCAGGACCGTCACGGGGATGAAGTTCTCCTATGACAGGGAAAAAGTAAGCCGCTTCGTCGAAAAAACGAAGCAGCTCGAAGGTATCTATCTTGTAAAGCTCTGGCTCAACGAAGGGCTCCTCGGCGTGGGCGACGACATAATGCTCGTGCTTATCGGAGGAGACATCCGTCCCAGAGTCATCGACGCTCTCAACTACCTGGTGGGCAGCATCAAAAGCGAATGCGTGACCGAGGAGGAACTATACTGATTCTTCCCCGCACTTTTCCGCGTCGCCCTTAAGTATGTCTATACCGTGCCCCAGCGCGGGAAGGATGCACTCGAGACACTCCCTGACGGCTTTCACGCTGCCGGGGAGATTTACTATGAGGGTGAAGCCCCTGATGCCGCTGGCGGCGCGGGAGAGCATTCCTCTGGGCGTCTTGGTCATCGAGTAGGCTCTCATGGCTTCGGCGATGCCGGGCACCATTCTGGTGCACGCGTCCCGGGTGGCTTCGGGCATGTTGTCCCGCTGGGAGAATCCCGTGCCTCCCGTGGTCAGGATCAGGTCCGCGGCCTTTTCGTCGGCAACTCTTTTCATTTCCTCCGCAAGGCCTTCCCGGTCGTCGGGAAGGATAACGGAACCGATCACTTCGTATCCTCCGAATTCGGAGAGCATCTTTCTGATCTCAGCGCCGGACAGGTCCTCCTTTTCTCCCTTGGAGGCCGTGTCGCTGGATGTGATTATATATACTCTGTACATTTTCGACCCGTCCTTATTCCATGAATTCTATCTCGCCGGGACGGTTGGGGTCGTACCCTCCCATGGCGATCATCCTGTCGGTGAACTCCGGGCTCTTCAGAACGCTTATGAACTCCTGAATCATGGGGGTGTCAAGGTACTTTCTGGTAGTCAGAAAATCATACTGCTCGTTGCAGATGAAGACGAAATCCAGATCGTACATCTTCGCCGCGGAATATATGCCCATGCCGCAGTCGGCGCTGCCGCCGGCTATCTGGGCCGCGACGCTGGTGTGGGTGAATTCCTCCCTTTCGTATCCGTAGATGCCCTCCGGTGAGATCCCTTCTTTCTTCAGCAGGTAGTCCAAAAGGACCCTCGTTCCGCTTCCCTTCTGCCTGTTGACGTAGGAGATCCCGGGCCTCACCAGGTCCTGTATGCCTTTGATGCCCTTGGGATTCCCCTTCGTGACCATAAGGCCCTGCTGCCTGTACACCGAGTGGATCAGTACCGCGTCCCCGTCCGGGAAGTACTGCTTCAGATAAGGTATGTTGTAGGTGCCGCTCTCCTCGTCCAGAAGATGGGTGCCGCCGATGTGGTTCTCTCCTCTTTTGGCTGCCATGATGCCGCCCATGCTGCCCACGTGGGAGGACGAGATGAAGAATTCGGAGCCCTTCCTTCTGAGCATGTCGGATATCTCGTCGATCAGCGGGTCATGGCTTCCGATGACTATGATGGTCCTGTCGATGTCCGCGGGATCCCTCAGAAGCGTTACCTGGGCCTTTTCTCCCGCCTCGAGCCCCTCGTAGTTCTGGGGTATGCTCAGGAGGCCGTCGGCCTTCACGAAGGAGCTGACGACTCCCGCGCCCCTGTTCAGCGGCACGGCGGTGAGTTTCTCCCCGGTGCGGCCCAGCTGCACCCTTATGTATTCCCTGTACTTGAGGGACTTGTTGACCCTTTTCGTCAGGGTGGTCTCCATCACAGGCTGGTGCTCGAGGCTGACCTTGAGGATGCTCTCCAGAACGGGACGCACGATCTCGGTAAGGACGATTATGCCGCTGACGGGGTATCCGGGGATGCCGAATACGGGTTTGCCCTGGACGATGCCCAGTATCGTGGGCTTTCCGGGCTTGATGGCTATGCCGTGATACAGCACCTTTCCTGCTTCTCCGATTATCGTGGAGGTGTAGTCGTCCCTGCCTGCGGAGGAGCCGGCGTTTATCATGACGATATCACACTCGCCGAGGGCCTTCTCCAGGGCATCCCTCATAAGGTCCAGCCTGTCCCGCACGATGGGGTAGGTCTTCGGCTCGCAGCCCCACCTGGTAAGCATCGCCGAGAATATCGTGGAGTTGAACTCTATGACGTCCCCGGGCGAGGGGTTATCGCTGGGGGGGATCACCTCGTCCCCGGTAGGGATGATGCCTATGACCGGCTTTTTGACGACGTTCACCTCCAGGATCCCCGCCGCCAGCATGGCGCCCATGCTGTAGGGGGTGATCTCCGTAAAGGAGGGCATAAGCATGTCCCCGGAGCAGATGTCCTCACCGATCTGCCTGACGTTCTGCCAGGGGGTCGCGGCGGCGATGAGACGGGCGTCGGTTCCCTCGTAGATGACGTCCTCCACCATGACCACACAGTCGGTGCCTTCGGGCAGGGGATCTCCGGTATCCACCACGACGTAGCGGTCGGAGCTTATCACGACGGGGGAGGCCTCGGAGGCTCCGAAGGTGTCCTTCGCCATCAGCGCTATACCGTCCATGGCGCTGGCGTTGTAGTGGGGGGATGAGATCTTCGCGTAGACCGCCTCCGCCGTGATCCTTCCGAGGGCATCGGAGGTCCTTACGGTCTCCGTCTTCGCGCTGAATCCCTCTTCAGAGAGCGCCGAAATGTAATCGGGCACCGCCTTTTCTATGTCCGTATTGCTGAGATATTCGTATTCCTTGACCATTTTTTACCTCAAAACAAGATTACTTCCGTTTTTTCGCCCGCCTTCCTGCCTTCGCAGTCTCTCGGTATCACGATATATCCGTCGGCGCGGGCAAGGGCCGTGATATATCCGCTCTTTGTGTATACAGGTTCGGCCCGTCCGTTTTCCAGCTTCACCGGCAGGAACTCCTCCCTGCCGTGATTGGAGGGCACCGTGGAGGACAGTACCGCCTCGGTCTTCCTGTGTGTATCGGGAAGGCCGCCCATGTTCAGGACAAGGGGCCTTACGAACCGGTCGAAGACGAAGAAGCTCGCCAGGGGATGGCCCGGGAGCCCGAACAGGGCCTTTCCGGCGTGATCCGCGCAGATCGTGGGTTTGCCGGGTTTTATCGCTATCCCGTGGAACAGAAGGGAGCTGCCGGAGACCGACTCCAGCACCTGGGCTGTGGAATCCTTCTCCCCGACGGAGCTGCCTCCCGAGATCAGCAGCATGTCGCACTCTTCGGCAGCCTTCTCCGCCGCCCTGTACAGAAGGTCCTTCTCATCCCGGACGATACCGTAGATGCGGGGAATTCCTCCCGCTTCGGCGACTCCCGAGGCGAGGGTGTATGTGTTCACGTCCCTTATCAGGGCCCCTTCGGGTTTTTGGGTGATGTCAACCAGTTCGTCCCCCGTGGAGATTATGCCGATCACGGGCCGGGAGAGGACCCTGACGGATGAGTATCCCATGCTGGCCAGGCTCCCCGCGTACCTGGAGGTGATCACGGTGCCGCTTTTCACCACCGTGTCCCCGACGGAGGCTTCGTCCCTTTTTCTGAGGATGTTGTCCCCCGGAGCAGCGCTCTTTTCTATGTAGCGGTATCCGTCGCCGTAGTCCTGCACGTATTCGAGCATCACCATGCTGTCCGCTCCCCGGGGCACTTCCCCTCCGGTTGGCACGTAGATGCAGCTGTCTTTTTCCAGACCGAAGGAGGCGGATTCTCCCATGGCGACCTCCCCCTGGTAGCGGAGCATGGCCGGCAGGCTCTCACTGCAGCCGAAGGTATCCGCCGCCCTGAGCGCGTAGCCGTCCACGGTGGAACGGTCGAAGGCGGGCAGGTCGCAGTCCGCGACGATGTCCTCCGCCAGGACCCTCCCCACCGCCTCGGTCAGAGCGACCGTCTCTTCCCGGGGAGTGTGTTTTCCCGTAAAGCGCTCTGTCAGCACTTTTTTCGCTTCTTCGCTTTCCAGTACATTCAGCATTTCAACCACCGATCTGTGACATCAGCCTGACGTCTCCGTTTCCTCCGCCCGGGGCGAATTCGTGGCATCTCGGCTTTTCGTACACAGCCCTGACTATAGTATCTCTGATAAGCCCGTCCTCTGAACCGTCCCTGAGAAGGGGACGCAGGAAGCATCCCGTGTCGAACTGCAGGCACGTCTTGATGTATCCGTCCGCCGTAAGCCTCAGGCGGTTGCAGGACGAACAGAATTTGTGACTTATGGCGCTGATGAAACCGATATTCCCCCTGAAGCCCTCAAATGTGACGTACTTCGCGGGACCGTTCCCGGCAACGGGACCGGCACTCAGGACCGGGCCGAATCGGCTTACCAGCAGTTCGGTCAGTTCATCCTCGCTCCTCAGTGGGAAGCGCTTTCCCTCCCCGAGGGGCATTATCTCTATGAAGCGCACCTGCAGGGGATTGTCCCTTGCCAGTTCCGCCAATGCCAGGATATCCTCGTCCGGGGATACCGGCACGCAGTTGATCTTGACATTGAGCCCCGCCTCCAGGGCCGCCCCGAGGCCCCGCAGAGCGTCGGCAAGCAGGTCCTTTCTGGTGACTGCGGCGTAATTCTTTTGGTCGAGACTGTCGATACTGACGTTGATGCCGTCCACCCCCGCCCTCACCAGAGCCTCCAGGTTCTCTTCCAGCAGGGTACCGTTGGTGGTAATGGTGACCTGCTCGATGCCGGGGATGCTCTTCAGCTCCCCTATCAGCCCCGTAACGCCCTTTCTCACCAGTGGCTCTCCTCCGGTGATCTTGATCTTTCTTATCCCTGTCCCGGACATTATCCTTACCGTCCGGATGATCTCGTCGTATGTCAGAATGTCGCAGTGGTCAAGTTTCGGGATTCCGTCTTCGGGCATGCAGTACACGCACCGCATGTTGCAGCGGTCCGTGACCGATATGCGAAGATAATCTATTATCCTTCCGTAACTGTCCAGCATATGATCTAGAAACGGAAAGCTCCGCTCTTTCCTCCTGTTTTTTCTGTGAGATGGATGTCCTGCATGACCATCCTCTTGTCGATGGCCTTGCACATGTCGTAAATCGTGAGCAGAGCGGCGCTGACCCCCGTGAGGGCCTCCATCTCCACTCCCGTCTTTCCCTCGGTCTTCACGGTGCATACCGCCCTTATCGAGGAGGGGTCGTCCCTCAGCTCGAAATCCACCGAGGCCTTCGTTATAAAGAGGGGATGGGCCATGGGGATCAGATCCGATGTTTTCTTGACGGCCATTATCCCGGCTACCCGGGCCACTCCCAGCACGTCTCCCTTGCTTACTCCGCCTGAGCGGACGGCGGAAAGGATCTGCCCGCTCACGAGGATGGTGCCCTCGGCCACAGCCGTCCTTTCGGTAACGTCCTTTCCGCCGACGTCCACCATCACCGCGTTTCCCTTATCGTCAAAATGCGTGAATCCGTTCATCATGCCCCCCAGAATTCAAGATATTCGCGGGCCGCGTCCCCCGCCTGTCCCGACAGGAACCGGGAAAGCTCCACCGGGCCGTCGGTCCTCCCCGAGGAGAGGAAAATGATCTCGTCGGCGATCCTTTCCGCCTGCTTCATGAAATGGGTGACCATCATCACGGTGCAGCCCGTTTCCTTCGCGTGGGACGTTATCAGCTCCTCCGCGGTGAGGACCCCTCTGGGATCCATGGCGGAGGTGGGTTCGTCCAGCAGCAGGAGACCGAAGCGCCTCATAAGGATGCGCATCAGCGCCGTCTTCTGTTTTTCGCCTCCGGAGAGCCTGTCGGCCCTGGATGAGGAAAGCTCACCCAGATCGAAGGCCTCTATGAGATCCTTCGCCCTGGAGACGTTCTCCCCGCTGCGGGGAAGGCCCACCAGTACGTTTTTCAGAAGGCTCATCTTGAAGGGATAGCTGCTCTGGGGCAGGTAGCCCATGGAGAGTTGTTCCGCGCCCGTGACGCTGAAGGGCACGTCGGGCTTTTCTATCCCGGCGAGGCAGCGCAGGAGCGTGGATTTGCCGCTACCGTTGGCCCCGGCCACGGCGTAGATCCTGCCCTGTTCTATCTCCATGGAGCAGGTGTCCAGCACGGTGCGGGACTGGTATGTTTTTCTGATCGGGTCTATCTTCATCTGTCCACCACCGCCTGAAGGATATATACGGTTACGTTCAGGACCAGGGCCATGCAAAGCAGGATGATTCCCAGCGCCAGCCCCAGGGTCACGTTGCCCATGTTTGTGTACATCATGATTGCCGTGGTCATGACGTTGGTCTTGAAGGCGATCGCGCCTCCGACCATCGACACGGCACCGACCTCCGCTATCGCCCTGGAGAAGCCGAACAGATAGGTGGATACTATCTGGTAACGGCATTCGTTGAGGGTGAGCAGGAACCGCCTGCCTGCGGCCAGGCCCAGGCCTTTCGCGGTCTCGTCTATACCATCCGTGCGCCCGTTCAGGTAGGTCTCGGTATTTCCGATGACCAGGGGAGTTATAAGCATCACCTGAGCGATGATCATTCCCTTTACCGTAAACAGGAGCTTCAGATGCCTGAGGGGCCCCACCCCGGAAAAGAGGATGTAACAGATCAGACCGCATACCACGGGGGGAAGCCCCATGAGGGTCCTGTTGATGACGATCAGGACCTTCCTGGGGATGCCTTTTCCCCTTGACAACAGAGCTCCCATCGGCACCCCCAAAAGGAGTGCCGCCAGGGAGCTTGCTATGCTCATTCTCAGAGTTACCGATATTATGTTCATAAGCTGTCCGTTGCGGGAAGCTATGAGTTCAATAGCCTGGAGAAGAGCGGTTTTCATCTATTCGAGAACTCCTCCGTTGGCTCTGAAGGTCAGGAAGGTGGCCTTGTCGGAAAGGATGTAGGCACCCTGCTCGTTGGCCATGGTAAGGCATACGCCCATACCGGCGTTGGAGTACTGGTACCACTCATAACCCTCTACGCTCTCGGCTTCGGCGGTGATGCCCAGAGCGGGATCCCACAGGGAGATCTCCTTGGTGTGGGTGCCGCTCTTGTCTCCTCGGGAGATGAAGGTATAGCCTCCGTCGCTGATCAGCTTGAAGGCGTCGATGACCGTGGGAGCGTCCTTGACTCCGGCGGGATCGTCTTTCGGTCCGATCAGCACGAAGTAGTTGTACATGAAGTTCAGTCTTTCGCTGTCGTAGCCCTCGAGGACGTAAGCAAAGCCCTCGGAGATGAACTGCTCCTCCTGGCTCTTAGAATGTACCAGGATCAGGTCTGCGTTGCCGTATCAGGCGTTGTTCAGCGCCTTGCCGGTGCCGGCGGACACGATCTCGAGCTCATAGCCGTACTTCTCCTCGAAGATGGGCTTGAGATATCCGAGAAGTCCGCTGTCGTTGACGGACGTGGTGGTGGAGATGCGGATCAGCTTGGTCTCCTCGGTGGCCTGGGGGATCTCTGCGGTGGAACGGGGAGCGTCATCCTTCAGATAGAAAAGATACTCTCCGAAATCCTCGAACCCGTAGTTCCGGATCAGGTCGAATCCTTCGTCGCTGAGCATCCAGTCGATGAACGCCTTGGCTCCGATGGTGTTGATGGCCACGTCGGTGACAGCGTTTCCGTCAGCGTCCTTGAAGGGTGCGTCGGGGTTCACCGCCAGCAGCGAGTAGTTGTTGATCATGCTGTCGTCCTGCTCGTACAGGATGGTGATCGCAAGCCCGTCGTCCTTGGGCGCTTCTTCCTTGCCGCCGCCGCAGCCCGCGAATCCGGCCACGAGCATAACGGCAACAAGAAGGGCAATAATTCTTTTGGCTCTTGTCATTATTGTCTCCTCATTGAAATTAAATATTTTGTATTTATGTAATACAATACTAACTTTAAACCAATAGTCTTGATTTGTCAATAATTTAACGGTTCTCTTCGGGCACAGCCCCCGCTCTTTCCAGTGCGTCCCCCTCCGATGCTTCTCCGCCGCATATCACCCGGCCGAAGGCGCAGTGGATCCCCAGGGGGCAGGGCTTGTCGGTGACGGGGCATTCGCTGAAGCATCTTTTGCCCACCGAGCGGATCTCGATGAGCGCGCTGCCCGCTTTCAGCAGGTCCCCTGCGGACAGGCTTTCGTAGTCGAGGCCATCCGTGACAAGGTCAGCCGTGAACTTCCTGACGCAGAGGCCCTCATGATCCTGTGCCCAAGAGGCGGCGTCGCTTCCGGCGAGACTTATCTCCCGCTCCGGATCCTTCTTGCCGTGTTCCCCCAGGCCGTAGCCCTCCCGGATGAACGCCTTGCGCCTGCGGGTGACGTTTCCGGAGGCGTCCTTTATCTGAATGGCCGAAATCTTCATTTTTCGCTCCCTGCGGCGTTTCTTCCGATCCGCCGTATCGTGGTATAATCGGTATGACTTACCCGGAATACGATTATACCACAAAACCGTAAAGAAAGGCGGCCTGCATCAGTTTATTAAAGC
>JAGACT010000166.1 GCA_017613995.1 Eubacteriaceae bacterium | reverse complement strand
CTGAGGATCTACGCCGACCGTCTCGAGGCCGCGGACGACTTCGAGAGCGCGCTGCACGATATGATAAAGAAGACCATAAAGGATCACAGGAGGATCATCTTCAACGGCAACGGCTACGACGACGAATGGATCAGGGAAGCCACCGAGAAGAGGGGACTTTCCAACTACCGCACCACGGCGGACTGCATGCCCCACCTGCTGGACGAGAAGAACGTGAAGATGCTCACCTCCCTGGGTGTGTTCACCGAGGAGGAGCTGCGCTCCAGAAGGGACATCATGCTGGAGAACTACTGCAAGAGCGTCGTTATCGAAGCCAATACCATGATAAACATGGTCCACAAGAGGATCGCTCCCGCCATCACCCGCTTCACCGCGGACCTGGCAAAGGAAGTGGCGGAGAAGAAGGCGGTATTCCCCGAACTGGAATGCAGCTATGAAAAGGATATCATAACCAAGCTCTCGGGCATCACCGACTGCATCGGCAAGAGGACCGAAGAGCTGGAGAAGGCCGTCATGAAGCTCACCGACGCCGCCGACATCCTGGAGGAATCCTGCCTCATCAGGGATACGGTGCTGCCGAAGATGGCGGAGCTGAGGATCCCCTGCGACACGGCGGAACTGCTCACAGCCAAGAGCTACTGGCCCTTCCCGACCTACGGGGATATCCTGTTCAGCGTGAGATGAGGTGAATGCCATGAGCGTAGAATTCTGGTATCTTATCGGCACTGCTCTGGTGTTCTGGATGCAGGCGGGCTTTGCCATGGTGGAGACCGGCTTCACCAGGGCGAAGAACGCGGGAAACATCATCATGAAGAACCTGATGGACTTCTGCATCGGAACTGTGGTGTTCACGCTTCTGGGATACACCCTTATGATGGGCGAGGACACGTTCTTCGGACTGATCGGAAAACCGAACCTGGACCTGTTCACCCATTTTAAGGAGTTCATAGCCTCCCCGGAGGAGGGATTCACCGACGCCAGCTACTTCGTGTTCAACCTCGTCTTCTGCGCCACGGCGGCGACGATCGTCTCCGGTTCAATGGCGGAGCGCACGAAGTTCTCGGCATACTGCGTGTATTCGGGCGTGATAAGCCTTGTCATATATCCCATCGAAGCCCACTGGATCTGGGGCGGAGGCTGGCTGTCCCGGCTGGGATTCCATGATTACGCCGGGTCCTGCGCCATCCACATGGTGGGAGGCATAGCGGCCCTCATCGGAGCCGCCATGCTGGGGCCCCGTATCGGAAAGTACGTCAGGGATTCCTCCGGAAAGGTGACCAAGGTCAACGCCATCCCGGGCCACTCGATCCCCCTGGGAGCCCTGGGAGTATTCATCCTGTGGCTCGGATGGTACGGATTTAACGGAGCCGCGGCCACCACTCCCTCGGAGCTGTCCGCGATCTTCCTGACCACCACCGTGGCGCCTTCGGTGGCCACCTGCACGACGCTGATCTACACATGGGTCAAGAACGGCAAGCCCGACGTGTCCATGTGCCTCAACGCCTCCCTGGCGGGCCTGGTGGCTGTCACCGCCGGATGCGACGCCTACGACGCCCTCGGGGCCGCCGCTGTCGGACTGGTATCGGGCATCCTGGTGGTCGTGGTGGTGGAAGTGCTGGATCTGAAGCTGCACATCGACGATCCCGTGGGAGCGGTGGGAGTCCACTGCGCCAACGGCATCTGGGGCACCCTGGCGGTGGGGCTCTTCGCTAACCCCGACGCCCCCGCGGGCCTTTCGGGCCTTCTGTACACCGGGGATGCCTCCCTGATGGGACTGCAGCTTCTGGGATTCGTTTCCGTCGCTGCCTGGGCCGCGGTGACCATGGGAGCCTTCTTCGGAATCCTTAAGAAGATCGACTTTCTGAGGGCGGACCCGGCGGACGAACTGGCGGGACTGGACATCAGCGAACACGGGCTTCCCAGCGCCTACGCCGACTTCATGAGCGCCGTGGACAAGTACGCCGAATTCGGCACCGGCGACCAGATCGTGGCCGTGACGGGAACCACTCCGGTGGCGGAGGCCGTGCCCGTGAAGAGGGAGCCTTCCTTTTCACCCGACGGTCACAAGTTCACCAAGGTGGAGATCGTCTTCAAGGAGGAGAAGCTGTACGCTCTCAAGGACGCCATGAACAAGCTGGGCATCACCGGCATGACGGTGTCCCACGTTATGGGATACGGCATGCAGAAGGGCCACAAGGAATTCTACCGCGGCGTCGCGGTGGAAACGGACCTGCTGCCCAAGGTGCAGGTGGACATAGTGGTGTCGGCGATCCCCGTGAGGGACGTCATCGAGACCGCCAAGAAGGTCCTGTATACCGGACACATCGGGGACGGAAAGATCTTCGTCTATGACGTGGAGAACGTCGTCAAGGTGCGTACCGGGGAAGAGGGCTACGACGCCCTGCAGGACGTGGAATAAAGCAACTCAATCGATTCATGCAGCTGACCCTCGTCAGAGGTCAGCTGCCCTGTTTGTTTTTTCAGAGCCCAAAAGGAGGTAGGGACATGTGCACTGTCATGAGCTGGTGCTCACCGCAGGCGGAGCGGGAGAAATTCGAAAAGGGCATAAGCCGCACGTCATCCAGGGGACCGGACGACCAGAGGATCGCCGATACCGGATGCGGCCTTATGGGATTCCAGAGGCTTTCCATCATGGGGCTCACCCCGGAGGGGATGCAGCCCTTCGAACTTAACGGGAGCTACGCGGTATGCAACGGTGAGCTCTACGGCTTCGAAGCGGTGAGGGAGGCTCTCAGAGCCAGGGGCTACACCTTCGCTTCGGATTCCGACTGCGAGATAATACTTCCCATGTACTTCGAATACGGCACCCGCATGTTTTCCATGCTGGACGCCGAGTTCGCCATGATCATCTTCGACGGCAGGAGCCAAAAATTCATAGCGGCCAGGGATCCCATCGGGATCCGCCCCCTGTACTACGGTTTCGGGCCCTCCGGAGAGTACATCTTCGCCAGCGAGCCCAAGGACCTGGTGGGCCTGACCGACAGGATCATGCCGTTTCCTCCGGGATGCTACTTCGAGGACGGGCAGTTCATCCGCTACCGTGACATGGCATCCGTTACCGAGGTGTGTCATGACGGCCTGGAGAGCGCCTGCGAAAAGATCCGCGAAAAGCTCGTCTCGGCGGTGAGAAAGCGCCTGGTCTCCGATTCCAAGGTGGGATTCCTCCTTTCCGGAGGCCTGGATTCCTCCCTGGTGTGCGCCATAGCAGCCCGGGAGTGCTCCCATCCCATTGAGACCTTTGCCATAGGGATGCGCCATGATCCCATAGACCTCAAGTACGCCGCCCAGGCCGCCGAGTACATCGGCAGCCACCATACCGAGGTGTACATGACCCCGGAGGATGTGCTCTCCTCCCTGGAGAGGGTGATAGAGCTTCTCGGGACCTGGGACATAACCACCGTCAGGGCCAGCATCGGCATGTACCTGGTGTGCAAGGCCATCCACGAGACCACCGACATCAGGGTGATCCTCACCGGCGAGATCTCCGACGAGCTGTTCGGCTACAAGTACACGGACTTCGCCCCATCGGCGCAGGCCTTCCAGGAGGAGGCCGAGAAGCGCATAAGGGAACTTCACATGTACGACGTGCTCAGGGCCGACCGCTGCATCTCGGTGAACTCCCTGGAGGCCAGGGTGCCCTTCGGGGACCTGGATTTCGCCTCCTACGTGATGAGCCTGGATCCCGAGATGAAGCTCAACCGCTACGGAAAGGGCAAGTATCTTCTCCGGCACGCCTTCGAGGGAACAGGCATCCTGCCGGACAGCATCCTGTGGAGGGAAAAGGCGGCCTTCTCCGACGCCGTGGGCCATTCCATGGTGGACTACCTCAAGGAGCACGCGGAGGAGCGCTACACCGACTCGGAGTTTGAGCACAGGTGCCTTCTGTACGGCCACGGAAGACCCTTCACCAAGGAGTCTCTTCTCTACCGGGACATCTTCGAGAAGTACTATCCCGGCCAGGGAGAGATGATAGCCGATTTCTGGATGCCCAACAGGCTCTGGGAAGGCTGCGATGTGGACGATCCTTCCGCAAGAGTTCTTTCAAATTACGGAGACAGCGGACAGTAGGCTGTGTTATAATGAACAGTGATTTTTTAAATGACCGGAGGTTATTATGTGCGGAATAGTAGGTTACACAGGCACACAGGACGCGGCCCCGATCCTTCTGGACGGGCTGAAGAAACTCGAGTACAGGGGGTATGACTCCGCCGGCATAGCGGTGATGGATCACAATATCATCTCTGTGAACAAGGTGAAGGGGAGGATCGTCAGTCTCAGCGAAAAGACCTCCGACGGCGCATCCGTCCCCGGCACCACCGGAATAGGCCACACCAGGTGGGCCACCCACGGCGCTCCCACGGAGGAGAACGCCCATCCCCACCTGTCCAACGACGGGCGCTTTGCCATCGTTCACAACGGAATAATAGAAAATTACATGGCTCTCAGGGAGGAGCTTTTAGGCGACGGCTACGTTTTCCAGAGCGAGACCGATACGGAGGTCATCGTTCACCTGCTGGAGATGTACTACAGGGGAAACGTCAGGGATGCCCTTATCAGGACAGCCAACCGTCTGCAGGGCTCCTATGCCCTGGGAGTCATCTGCTCTGAAGAGCCCGGCTCCATCTACGCGGTAAGGGAAAAGAGCCCCCTGATCCTGGGCCTGGGGATAGACGAGAACTTTTTCGCATCGGACGTCACCGCCCTGGTGAACCATACGAGAAACGTCATCTATCTGGAGGACGGGGAATTCGCGGAACTCACCTGCGACGCCATCAGGGTGTTCGACGTGACGGGCCGTGAGATCATAAAGACTCCCTCCCGCATCCTCTGGGACGTGCAGGCAGCGGAGAAGGGCGGCTACGAGCACTTCATGCTCAAGGAGATCATGGAGCAGCCCGCCGCGGTAAAGGCCACCATAGCCCCCCGTATCAGGGAGGGAGAAGTGGTGTTCGACGAGCTGAAGGACGGCCCGGCCGTTATCTCCGGCGTAAGAAAGATAATCATCACCGCCTGCGGCTCCGCGTACTACGCGGGATGCGCCGGCAAGTACGCCCTGGAGAAGCTGACCCGCATACCGGTGGAGGTGGTGCTGGCCAGCGAGCTGCGCTACTCCGATCCCCTGATCGACAAAGACACCCTGGTCATAGTGATCTCACAGTCGGGAGAGACCGCGGATACCATCGCCGCCATGAGGGAATGCTCCGAGAGGGGAGCCAGGACCCTGGCCGTCGTCAACGTGGTGGGAAGCACCGTGGCGAACATCGCCGACTACACGGTCTATACCTGGGCGGGCCCGGAGATAGCCGTGGCCACCACCAAAGGATACACCACCCAGGTGACGGTGCTGTACATGCTCTCCGTATACTTCGGAAGAGCCCTGGGACTTATCGGGGAGGATCAGGAAAAGGAGATGACGGACACCCTGCAGCAGCTGCCGAGGCTGATACAGCAGTCCATCGACCTCAACCCCGCCATACCGTCACTGGCAAAGAAGTACCACGATTCGAAAGCCCTCTTCTTCATCGGGCGCAACACGGACTACGCCGTAGCCCTGGAGGGAGCCCTGAAGATGAAGGAGATATCATACCTGCACGCGGAGGCCTATGCCGCGGGAGAGCTCAAGCACGGCACCATAGCCCTTATCGAGGAGCATCAGCCCGTCATAGCCCTGTGCTGCAACCCATCCATCATGGAAAAGACCCTGAGCAACATCGTGGAGGTGAAGTCCAGGGGAGCCGAGGTGCTGGCCCTCACTTTCCGCAACAACCAGAAGATCCTGTCCGTGGCGGACGACCTTCTGTTCATCCCGGACGTGGAGAGCCTGTTCTCGGCGGTAACAGAGATAGTTCCCCTGCAGCTGCTGGCCTACCATGTGGCAAAGGAGAACGGATGCGACATCGACAAGCCCAAGAACCTTGCCAAGTCCGTAACGGTGGAATGACAGTTTACAGATAAACAGCGGAGGTAGCAATGGAAAAACTTTCACAGTTATACGAAGGAAAAGCAAAGAAGGTCTACGCGACGGAGGATCCGGATCTTCTGATAGTCTCCTACAAGGACGACGCCACGGCCTTCAACGGTCTAAAGAAGGGGACCATCGCCGGAAAAGGCGTGATCAACAACAGGATGAGCAACGAGCTGATGCAGATGCTGGAGCGGGAGGGCGTTCCCACCCACTTCGTGTCCCAGCTCAGTGAGCGTGACACCCTGGTAAGACGCGTCAGCATAGTGCCCCTGGAGGTGATCATAAGAAACATCTCCGCCGGCAGCTTCGCGAAGAACTACGGAGTGGAGGAAGGCATAGTCTTTGCTTCGCCCACCATAGAGTTCTCCTACAAGAACGACGCGCTGGGGGATCCCCTGCTCAACGAATACCACGCCCTGGCCCTGGGGCTGGCCACGAAGGAGGAGATAGAGGACATCAAGCGCTACGCCTTCAGGGTGAACGACGTCCTGAAGCGGTTCTGGCTCTCCTGCGGGGTGACCCTGGTGGATTTCAAGCTGGAATTCGGCCGCACCGCCGACGGAAAGATAATCCTGGCGGACGAGATCAGCCCGGATACCTGCAGGCTGTGGGACACCGCCACCGGCACTAAGCTGGACAAGGACCGCTTCAGGCGGGATCTCGGCGGAGTCGAGGAAGCGTATTCGGAGATAATGGGAAGACTTGAGAAAAATCTGGAGGTTACGAAATGAGCAATGCGGCGATAGTGGGAGTCAACTGGGGAGACGAAGGAAAGGGCCGTATGGTGGACCTGCTGACGCAGGACTTCGACGTGGTGGTCCGCTACCAGGGAGGAGGCAACGCCGGGCATACGGTGGTAAACGACAAGGGCAGGTTCGCGCTGCACCTGCTGCCTTCGGGCATCTTCCGGGAGGGAGTCGTAAACGTCCTGG
>JAGACT010000165.1 GCA_017613995.1 Eubacteriaceae bacterium | reverse complement strand
TGGTGGTCTGGGAGCTTACGTACACCGAACCGGAATCGGGATCCAGTTCCCCGCTTATTATCTTAAGCAAAGTGGACTTACCGCTGCCGTTGAGGCCGATAAGTCCTATTCTGGAACCGCTGGTAATATTCAGATCGATGTCGTGCAGCACCTCCTCAGAGCCGAAGCTCTTGGAGATGCCTTTAAGTGTGATAAGCATCAGCTGATCTCTCTTCTCCCGTCCAGTGCGTTGGCCAGTGTGGCCTCGTCGGTATATTCCAGGTCCGCTCCGCTGGGCAGTCCCCTGGCTATGCGGGTGGTCTTCACCCCCAGGGGCGACAGCATGCGGGCCAGGTACATGGCGGTGGTCTCTCCCTCCACTCCCAGGGAAGTGGCCAGGATCACCTCCGTGACGTCCCCGGTGAGCCTGCTGACGAGCTCCGATATCCTGAGCTCCTCCGGGCCTATGCCCTCCATGGGGGACAGGGCCCCGCCCAGTACGTGGTAGACACCTCTGTATTGCCGGGTGCGTTCTATGGCTATGACGTCCTTCGCCTGCTCCACCACGCAGATTGTGGAGTGATCCCTTCCGGCGTCGGAACATATGACGCAGGGATCCTGCTCCGTGATGTTGTGGCAGACGCTGCAGTAGCGCAGGTTCGCCTTGGCGCCGGTGATGGCCTCCGCCAGGCGGAGGGGGTAATCGTCATCGCATTTGACTATATAATACGCGAGTCTCGCGGCGCTCTTGGAGCCTATTCCCGGAAGCCGGGAAAGCTCCCCTATGAGCTTCTGCATGGACTCGGAATAAACTGTGCTGTCCATGTCAGAATCCGGGGAATCCCATTCCTCCCGTCAGAGAACCGAGACGGGTCTGGGCGTCCGCTTCCGCTTTCTCGAGCACGTCGTTGACCGCCACGATGATCATGTCGGTGAGCATGTCCCTGTCGTCGGGATTCAGAAGATCTTCCTCGATCTCGAGGGAGCGTATCCTCTTGTCCCCTCCGCAGACCACCCTGACGGCTCCGCCGCCGCTGGTGGCTTCGTATTCCTTTGCCAGGAGCTCCTCCTGGGCCTTCTGCATCTCCTGCTGCATCTTCTGGGCCTGCTTCATGAGATTGGCCATGTTGGGCTGCTGCTGATTGTGGTATTTAGCCATCAGTCTTCCACCTCCTCTAATTCTCCGAGTATCGCCGCCGCCGACTCCATCAGGCTGCTCCTTTCGCTTTTGGGAGCCTCGCCGGCGAAAACGTCCGCTTCCGCTGCCTCGATCGGGGGGATATCCGCCTCCGACGGCGGCATATAGGGAGCTTCATCCTGCACCGGTGCCGGTGCTTCCTGGGCTTTTGTTGTCTGTTTAGGCTTCGCGGCGCCTGAGGCCGCGGCATTCTTTGTTTTTTTAGGCTCCTCCGAAAGATGGAACACCACGTTCCTTCCCAGATCGGAGGAAACGGTCCTGTTCAGCTTTTCGAATCCGGAGGATTCCGTGAACAGGTCCATCATGGACTTGCTGTTCCCCGTGGGATAGACGTACACGTCCTCCCCGCTGTAGCCCGCCACCTTCAGTTCGTCTATGACCATGCTGCACAGGATATCCCTCTCCCGGTTCAGAAGGTACTTCGACGAAAACCTGAGGGCCTCCGTGAGCCGGGCCATGACGTCGGGATCGTTCTCCGGGACCGCGGGCGCCTCGGGCGGCTGCTGCGGGACGGGAGAAGCGGAAACCCTGGGCTGCTGCGGGGCCTGGGCGGTGAGCTCCGGCGCGGAGGACAGGGGAACAGCCTCCGCTGCAGGGGCTGTCCTGACGGCACCGGACGCGATGGCGTCCAGCCTGCTTTCCAGTATGTCCACTCTTCTGGTGAGGGACACGTAGTCCGTGAGCCGCTCCTTGTCGCAGAGCCTCAGAAGGGCCGTTTCTATGAGATACCTCGTATTGCTTATGGTGCGGGAATCGGCTCTGAGCTTTCCCAGCTCCAGCATGTATGAACCCAGCAGTTCGTTGGTGACGTTCACCGACGAACGCTTCAGTGAATCGAAATAGTCCCTGCTCTTGAAGAGCATGTCCCTGGGACTGGCCACGTTCGTGTAGATCATCAGGCTGCGGAAGTATTCCGTAAGGGAGTCTATGATGTATTCCGCGTCGGTGCCCGCTTCCATCGCCTCGTTCAGGGCCGTGAAGGCGCAGGCGGGATCCGAGGAGGCCACAGCCTCGCACAGCCGGAAGATCAGTTCCTGCCCCATGGTCCCCAGGACCTTTTCCACGTTCTCCAGGCTGACCGTTCCGTCGGAGGAGGCCAGCACCTTGTCCGTCAGGGACAGGGCGTCCCTGAGGCCGCCGTCGGCTTCCGAAGCGATGAGCCTGAGGGCGTCCTCCTCATAGGAGGCTCCCACCTCGCCGAGAACGTACTGCAGTCGGGATACGATGGCTTCGTCGGATACCCTTCGAAAGTCGAAGCGCTGGCACCTGGACAGGATGGTGGGCAGTATCCTGTGGACCTCGGTGGTGGCGAAAATGAATATGATGTGCTCCGGGGGCTCCTCCAGGGTCTTGAGCAGGGCGTTGAAGGCCTCCGGGGTCAGCATGTGGACCTCGTCGATTATGTACACCCTGTAGCGGGCGTTGGAGGGCAGGAAGGAAACGTTCTCCCTCAGCTGCCTTATCTCGTCGATGCCCCTGTTGGACGCAGCGTCTATCTCTATGATGTTGGAGATGGCGCCGCTCTCCTCGGCAAGGCAGCTGGGACACTCTCCGCAGGCTTCGCCGTCCACCGGGGAGGTGCAGTTCACCGCCCTGGCGAACACCTTGGCTGCGGAGGTCTTTCCGGTGCCCCTGGGCCCGGAGAAAAGATACGCATGGGAGATGCGTCCCATTTTTATCTCGTTTTTCAGTACCGGTATTATGTGCTCCTGGCCCACGATCTCATCGAAGGTTCTGGGCCTGAAGCGCCGGTACAGTACCTGATATGCCATAGATCAGTTCCTTCTCCACTTGACGCCCTCGCGGGTGTCTTCGAGAGTTATTCCCTTTGACTTCAGAAGGTCTCTTATCTCGTCGCTGCGGGCAAAGTCCCTGTTCTTCCTGGCCTCGGTGCGCTCCTCGATGAGCCTCGCGATGTCCTCGTCCAGCAGCTCGTCCTCCTTTTTGTTCAGGATGCCCAGGATCTGAGCGGGTATCATGAAGATCCTCATGGCTTCCCTGAGGCACTTTTCGGTGGAAGACTCGGAGGCGTTGGAGTTGATGATCCTTGCCATCTCGAACATCTCACCCAGTGCTCCCGCGGTGTTGATGTCGTCTTCCATGGCGTCCTCGAAGTTCCTGAGCTTCTCCTCCAGCTCCGATAGCCAGGCCTTCTCGCCCTCGGTGGGCTCATCGGCGCTGCGTTCTCCCTTCAGGAGATACTCGAGATTGTTCTTTACGTTGTAGAGCCTCTCCAGGGCCGCCTGCTGCTGGCGCAGGGATTCGTCGGAGAAGTTGATGGGGCTGCGGTACTGCACCGACAGTATGAAGAGCCTCACCACCTCCAGGTCGAATTTCTCGCTGATGTCGCGGATGGTAAAGAAATTGCCGAGGGACTTGCTCATCTTGACGTTGTCCACGTTGATGTAGCCGTTATGCAGCCAGTAGTGGGCGAAGGTCTTTCCGGAGAGGGCTTCGGACTGGGCGATCTCGTTCTCGTGATGGGGGAACACCAGATCCTTTCCTCCTCCGTGGATGTCTATGGTCTCCCCGAGGAACTTCTTGCTCATGGCTGAGCACTCTATGTGCCAGCCGGGCCTGCCGTCGCCCCAGGGGCTCTCCCAGTAGGGCTCCCCTTCCTTTTTGGCCTTCCACAGGGCAAAGTCCAGGGGATCCTCCTTGGTCTCGTTCACCTCAACCCTGGCTCCGCTCATCAGGTCGTCAATGGACTGGTGTGAGAGCTTTCCGTAGCCGGGGAAGCTGTTGACGCGGTAGTATACGCTGCCGTCGGAAGAAAGGTATGCGTGGCCCTTCTCGATGAGGCCGCTGATGAATTCGATGATCTCGGGGATCGTCTCGCTGACGCGGGGATGCACGTCGGCATCGGTGATGCCCAGCCCGTGGGCGTCGGTCACGTATTCTTTGATGTACTTGTCCGCCACTTCCTTCGGGCTGATGCCCTCCTCGCGGGAGCGGTTGATGATCTTGTCGTCCACGTCGGTGAAGTTCTGGACGTAGGTGACCTTGTTGCCCTTGTAGATGAAGTATCTTCTGAGCACGTCGAATACCGTGAAGGGCCTGGCGTTTCCGAGATGTATGAAGTTGTACACGGTGGGTCCGCATACGTACATTTTGACCTCGCCCTCTTTAATGGGTACGAATTCTTCCTTTCTGTTGGTAAGGGTATTGTATAATTTCATTTCTTTATCCGTTTCGGCTTCAGCTGCTCCGGCGATCGGTGCGCCGGGCCGTCATCGGCCGCCTTTCTGGTTTGTTTTCATTTTTTGTATCAGATCCTCCGCGGAATCATTTCCGCGGGACGTTTGTTTTTCCAGCAGGCATACGGCGTAGGCCTTAATGCCCGACATGTCTCCCGTGAAGCCCAGCCACTCCTCCGTGGTGGCCTTGACGCTGACATCCTCCGGAGGGCAGCCAATGGCCTCTGCCATATTAATACCCATCTGCGGGATATATTCCTTCAGTTTCGGCCTCTGGGCGACTATCACGCAGTCCGCGTTGACGAAGCTGTAGCCGGCTTCCCGGACGAGCTGTGCCGTCTTCGCGAGAAGCATAATGCTGTCCGCACCGCGGTATCTTTCGTCATCATCCGGAAAGTGGGTGCCTATGTCCCCCAGATTCGCCGCTCCGAGCATGGAATCCATAAGGGCGTGCACCAGCACGTCCGCGTCCGAATGACCGTCCAGTCCCTTTTCAAAGGGAATATCGACTCCTCCCAGGATGAGACATCGTCCGTCCCGGAAGGCATGCACGTCATAACCGAGTCCGACTCTCACGGCAGTTACCTCCTGAATAATTATTTTAACACAAAAAGACGGCGGTTAGTACTCTGACGGGAGCATTTTGGGCTATAATGAGAGCAGAAAAACAAAAGGAGACATACCTATGTTCTTTTATCATCATGACATAAACGGGGACCATACCCATACGCATCCCCATCCCCACGAGCATGACCATGATCACGACCATGATCACGACCACGGCCAGGTCCGGGATCTCAGCGAGCTTTCCGAGAGCGAGAAGGCCATGAAGACTCTGGAGCTGCTTTTGGACCACTGGGTGGAGCACAACATCAGCCACATGGAAGGGTTCGAGGAATGGGCCCAGAAGGCCATCGCCAACGACAAGGCGGATGTGGCGGACGCCATCTTCGGTGCGATCCACTTCATGGAGCACGCCAACGAGGAGCTGGCAAAGGCCAAGGAACTGCTGTAAAAAAACCTGTCGTACAACACAGGACCGGCCCGAGGGAGCCGGTCCTTTTTTATGATTCTATTTCTGTGTCAGCTGCCTGAAAAACGGCGATATCTTCGCCAGGCCGCAGGCTATGTACACTCCTATGGCGCCTCCGATGAAGTTCAGGATAACGTCGTCCACGTCCACGTTTCTTCCCACGAACAGCTGCACCGTCTCTATGAACAGGGGGAACAGCAGGCAGAAGATCAGGTTGCGCTTCACGCTCACTCCCCTGTTGGACAGGTACACCACTCCGATGCCGAAGGGTATGAAGATCAGTATGTTGCCCAGGATGTTCACCATGGTGTCGTCATAACCGCCGTAGCGGATGAAGTTTATGATGGTCCTGAAGGGTATCAGGTTGATGCTGTCGCCGCTGGCGATGCGCTCGCGGAAGCTCACCGGCAGTTCGCCGATGGGCTGGTCAGACTGAAAGACCATGAGCAGCAGAGTGATCACGTACACCCACCAGACGCAGGAAAGGAAATCCCTCCATCTGAAATGCTCCGGCCTTTTTATGAACAGATATATGATCATCACCACGATGAAGATGACCGCGAATTTCAGTGTCTGAAAAACCATTTGCAGTACTCCCCTTTATGCCGTGATCAGTCGATCATGATAAAGGGCTGGGTGCCGGTGGCCTGGGGCATGTGGCCGTCCCATTTCTCTATCTTCATGTATTCCAGGATGTATCCGTTGAGGGACTTGTTGAGTATCTCGTTCGCTTCGGCCTCTGCCTTGCTCTTTATCAGCAGCGCTTCCGCTTCAGCCTGGGCCCTCTCGATGATGGTCTGGTTCTCGATCTGCTGCTTCTCGTAGATCTGCTGGGCTATCTGCTTTTCGGCGATGGCCTGGTTGTAGCTCTCCTCGAAGTCCATCTGGTTGATGGTCACCTTTATGACGGTGATGATGCCGGGACCGTACTTCGTGTCCACCTGGGCCGAAAGCTTCTCGCAGGCCAGGGGCTCGATGCGTCCGCGGTTGGTCACGTCCTTGACCTCCAGCTCCTTCATGGCCGCCTTGAGGGCGCTGGCCACCAGGTCATAGCTGATAAGGTCCTCCGTATCCGCTGAGATGTTGGCGTAGATGTACGCGGACTTGTCGGCGGAGATTCGGTAGGTGATCACCACGTCCTCGGCGTAGACCGTGGTCATCTCCGCGGTCTCGCCCCATATCTGGGTGGAGAACAGCTTGTCCTGCTGCTTGTTGTTCACCAGCTTGACGGTCTGGGCGTAGGGTATGATGAAGTGGAATCCCGGCGAGAGAGTCACGTCGGATACCTGTCCGAAGGTGATCTTGACTCCGCTGTAGCCGGTGGGTATCACTTCGAAGGAATTGACGACGGTGAGTATCACCGCAAGTATAAGTACAAGGCTCAGGATCTTCGCGCCGCTGAGTCCCGGGCGCTCGGGATCCTTCTGGAAAAGGGATGATAAAAAGCTTCGCATCCTTTTGTCCTCCATAATCGTTCGGTTACCCTAATTTTACACACAGTGACGGGTTTGTCAATACAAGCGGCCCAAAACGGGGATGAGCACGGCCCGAATTAACGCTCCGTTAATTAAGGAAGCGCCCCTGCGGCGCAGGGGCGCGAACTATTTTATTTGTAGAATTCCATAAGGTTCTTCGCTCTGGAGGGGTTGCGGATCTTTCTTAGGGCCTTGGTCTCTATCTGGCGGATCCTCTCACGGGTGACTCCCAGCTGCTTTCCGATCTCGTCCAGGGTATAGGCCCTGTCCTGACCGATGCCGAAACGCAGCCTCAGCACTTCCGCTTCCCTGGGATCCAGGGTCTTGAGGGTGGCTTCGATGGCTTCCCTGAGCATCAGGATGGTCACCTCGTCCTCCGGTGAGGGCGTGCTCTCGTCGGGGATGAAGTCCCCCAGCCTTCCGTCGTCTTCCTCGCTGACGGGGGTATCCAGGGAGACCACGTTCTCGCCGTACTTCCTGGCTTCCTTTACCTTCTTCGGGGTGATCTTGAGTATATCGGCGATCTCGTCGTCGGTGGCGTCCCTTCCCAGCTGCTGGTTAAGGGTCTTTGATACCTTGCTGATGCTGTTTATGAGCTCGAACATGTGCACCGGGATCCTGATGAGCCTGGAATCGTCCGCTATGGAGCGGGAGACCGCCTGGCGGATCCACCATGTGGCGTAGGTGGAGAACTTGTAGCCCTTGGTGTAGTCGAACTTTTCCACTGCCTTTATCAGGCCCAGGTTGCCTTCCTGGATGAGGTCAAGAAACGGGAGTCCCCTGCCCTGGTAGCGCTTGGCGATGGAGACCACCAGTCTGAGGTTGCAGCATATGAGCTTCTTTCTGGCCTCCTCGTCCCCGTCCGAGATCCTCTGGGCCAGCAGGGTCTCCTCCTCGGCGGACAGCAGCTGATATCTGGCCGCATCCCTGAGATAGAGCCTTACCGCGTCAGTGGAATCCATGTCCTCCGCTTCGGCGATGTCGATGTCCGTCGATTCGTTGGTCAGGGTGTCCACTATGCCTTCGGATACCAGGTAATCGGTGATGATGCTGTTCTCATCGGCGCTGAGGTTCTGAGTCTCGAGCATATCCGCGAGCTCCTCGAAACGCAGCGGTCCCTTTTCGGTGGCCTGTTCCCGGGCGCCCGCGATCAGCGCCCCGTATTTTTCTTTGAGTTCGTTAAGATTGTCTGTTTTCTTTTCCAAAAGCGTGTCTCCGTTGTACAGTGGTGCCGCCCCGGGACATCCCGGCAGGCTCATACGCACCGTGTCAGCCGCGGCGTATGCGGCGCCCCGGCTTTCCCGCATCATAATTGTAACAGAAAAATATGCTCTTTACCATATATTTTTGAAATGGAAAAATATTGTTCAAACATTTTCAGTCTTCGGCCGCCATCCCGGCGATGATCTCCCGGGCCTGGTCCCAGTCCATGCACCTTACGATGTCGGTGCCTGAGGTATCGAACGCCCTGTTGTTGGCGGAATCCATGAGGATCTTCCTGTAGCTTCCGCCGATGAGATTGTGCACCGCGTCGTCTATGAGCACGTCCCCCATGATCATCTGCTTGCGGGACGTGATGATGAGCTGGTCCCAGCTTATGAAGGGGAAATAGCGGAAAAGGTGCTTTTCCATCTTGGCCTTCACCGACTGATAGGGTGTGGCGGTGACTATGTACACGCTGTGGCCTTCCTCCATGAAGCTCCTCAGGGCCTCCGCGGCTCCGGGCACCGGTTCCACGCTATCCCAGAAATCGTCCTCGAGGATAACGTCGTAGACGTCGTCATGGGACAGACCCGGAAAGGCCTCCGACACGTCCCAGCTTTTTATGTCATCGTAGGCCACGCAGGTGCCGAACTTTTCGTTCACCGATCTGATCCACGCGCAAAGGAGCTGTTCTATCGTGTCGTCCATGTCCACGAGAATGGTAAGCTTCCTCATTTCGTCCCCTCCCCGTCCATGTGATATATCCGAAGCAGCTGGGGCGTATAGCCGCCGTCCTCGCCGCTGATGATCACCGGCGGCTCCACGTCGCACCACACTCCTCCCTGTTTGCTGGCGGACACCAGCACCAGGGACGCGGGGCTGTCCGAGCTGGCATGCACGCACTGCAGTGCTTTGAGGGCGAATCCGTTTTCGGCAAGAAGGGCTGCCAGCTCCCCAAGCCTGGAGGCGCGGTGCACCATGATCAGCTTTCCTCTGGTCTTAAGCATCTTTTTCGCCATTCGGATTATGTCCCCCAGGTCCGCACTGCCCTCCTCCCGGGAGAGCCGCCGGCTGTCGTCCTCTATCCTGGGACCGCTTCCCGCAGAATAGTAGGGGGGATTCACCACCACGGCGTCATAGAGGTTGTAGTGTTCCTTCCCTATGAGCTTCAGGTCCGTGTTTACCACCTTCATATGCTCCGTCAGACCGTTGAGTTCGATGTTCCTCTCACACAGCTCGCACACGTCCTTCTGGAGCTCGAACCCGCAGATAAGGTTCTCGCCCCTTCTGGCGAGCATGAGAACGGAAACGGCGCCGTTGCCGCAGCACAGCTCCGCTATCCTGTCCCGCCCCTTCGTGTGAGTGGTGGCAAAATCCGCCAGCAGCACGCTGTCGGTGCCGAAACAGAACTGCCTGGTATTCTGAATGAGCCTGAAGCCTCCGATCATCAGATCGTCCAGCCTGTATCCTTCCTCGAGTTCCATAGGGAGATTTTAACACAAAAAAAAGGTTTCTCATAATGAGAAACCTTTAAGCATCGCTTTGAGATTATTCCTGTACGGGAACCTCTAACGGGCAGGTCTCTGCGCATGTACCGCAATCCTTGCAAAGATCAGGATTGATCATGTAATGCTCATCACCCTCATAGATTGCATTCTCGGGGCACTCATCTGCACATGTGCCGCAGGAAACGCACTCATCACCGATAACGTATGCCATAAGTATACCTCCATATATTGATCTACTGAGAATATAACATCAGCAAATCGATAATGCAATAGGACAGTGCTTTTTTAGCAAAATTTAATCTACCTTCGCGATCATGTCCCTGATACGGCACAGGGTCCTCTCCCCGCCCAGTATCTGCATCACGGTGTACATGTCGGGGGAAGACATTTTTCCCGTCACGGCTATCCTCAGGAACATGCTCACGTCGGCGACGGATCCCTTAAAGCGTGACGGATCCTCCTTGTAGGCCTTCATATCGGAGGCGTATCCGAACCTCTCGCTGAGGGCCTTTATCTTTTCGAACCAGGCGTTCTGGTCGTCATTGATATCGAATACGGTGAGGTACTCCGAAAGGATCGCCTTTATCTCGCTTCTGTCGAAGTTTTCGGGATAATCGTCCGCAATAGTGAAAAGTCCGTCGTAGAACAGCCCCGCGTAGTCTCTGACCTCGCTCCATACCGCCAGGTCCTTTCTGGGCTTTTTGCCTCCCCTGCCAATGGCGAAGATCTTCTTGGCGTATTCGGGATCTCCGGTAAGAAGGGTCCAGAGCTCTCCGTCGTACTCCTTCGCCCACTCGGTTACCAGGCGGTAGACCTTTTCAGTGTCCATCATGGAGATGACGTTCTTAGACACGTCCCTGAGCTTCGCGTAGTCGAAAAGGCTTCCCGCGGGGTTCATCTTCTTGTAGGAGAATTTGAAATCCCTGGCGTCCGCGTCCCTGTTGGCGGCCCTCCAGTCCTCGAAGTTGGAATTGAGGATCGTCAGGACGTACTCGTATACGCTCTCCGAGGGGAAACCCTCCTTCTCGTAATACGTGAGGGCCAGTTCGGGATCCTTTCTCTTGGAGAGCTTCCTCTTGGAATTGCCGTCCATCTTCATGAGGGGACCAATGTGCAGGTACCTGGGCACCTTAAGGTCCAGTGCTCTGAACAGCTGGAGATGCACCGGCAGGGAGGGCAGCCATTCGTCCCCCCTGACCACATGGGTGGTGCGCATGAGGGTATCGTCCACCACATGGGCAAAGTGATACGTGGGGATGCCGTCGGACTTGAGAAGGACGATGTCCATGTTGTTCTCTGTAAGCTCCATGGTGCCCTTTATAAGGTCCGTGAACTTTATCTTGTTCTCTATGCTCCCTTCGCTTCTGAAGCGAAGGACCCACTCTGCGCCTTCCTCAAGTTTCGCCTCTATGTCCTCGATGGGGCGGTCCCTCCAGACGGCCCATTTGCCGAAATACCCGTAGTTGTCCTTTTCGGCCTCCTGGCGGGCACGGATGTCGGAAAGCTCCTCCTCGGTGCAGAAGCAGGGATAAGCCCTGCCGGTCCTGACCAGTTCCTTGGCGAACACGTGGTAGATATCTTTCCTCTGTCTCTGCCAGTAGGGCCCGTAGATCCCGCTGTCGCCGTTCTCGGTGGCTCCCTCGTCGAAATTGATGTCAAACTTCTTCAGAGCTCCGATGAGCACATCCACAGCGCCCTCGACCTCTCTCTTGGCATCGGTATCCTCTATTCTGAGAAACAGCACTCCGTCGGACTGGTGGGACAGCCTTTCGCTGGTCACGCCCTGTACCAGGTTG